>SLGU01000273.1 GCA_007136525.1 Desulfobacteraceae bacterium
TAACGGTTTGCAGGAACTCGGAAACCTCCCGTACGGAAACGCCCATGGCCTCAGCTTTTGAGCGATCCACTGCAATTTCCCTTTCCGGTGCACCGCTTGTTCTGCTCACAAGGGTGTCGGTCACCCCGGGAACATTTTCGATGATTTCGCTTACCCGGGCTGCCAATTCGTCGGCCGTGTCAAGATTGTAGCCCCGGATTTCGACTTCAATGCGCTCGGTTCCCCCGGTGGCGCGTCGGATCAGGAAGAAGCCCTGACCTTCGCGCGTCCGTATGACGGCGCCGGGCATTCCGGCCAGCTTCGTTCTTAATAGGGCTGCGATTTCAGCACTGGAACGGTCTCTGTCCGACATTGGTACAAGCGATATACGGAGATGCCCCTCGTTTGAACCGCCGCCCCGCCAGTGGGTACCGCCGACGCTGGCCACAACGCTTCTCAACTCGGAGACCTCGGAAAAAACGATTTCCTCGATGCCTCGGATCATGTCGTCGGTGATGTCGAGCCTTGTGCCCACGGCCATCTCCACATTGACCCGGACTTCACCTTCATCGGTCTGCGGCATGAGTTCGGTGCCGATCCGTGGGATCATTGCCAGGCTTGCCGCAAGGATCAGTATGGCCACAAAGAGGGTTGTGGGACGATGATCCAGTGATAAACCCAGAATCCGGAGGTAAATTTTTTCCATTTTCCGGTTGACCGTGGAAAAAGCGTGAAAAAGGTATTCAACAGCCCTGAGTCGGCTCTTCCCGTGTTTTTCAGGCGGGGCGAGAAACCTTGAAGCAAGCATCGGTATGACCGTCAACGCAACCGCCAGCGAGCACAAAAGGGCGAATGCAACGACCATTGCAAGCTGGAAGAACATGATGCCGGCCATTCCCCGGACAAATATAAGGGGGACAAAAATGGTCAGAGTCGTGACCGTGCTCGCAATGATGGCCGAAGAGACTTCGCTGGTGCCGTTAATTGCGGATGTGTCTGCCGAAGCGCCTTGTTCCCGCATCCGGAAGATGTTTTCAAGAACGACAATGGCATTGTCAACGAGCATGCCGACGCCGAGGGCAAGCCCGCCAAGGGTCATGAGGTTCAGGGTGAATCCGCCAACGTAGATCATGGCAAAGGTCCCGATAATGGAAACCGGGATAGCCACGGCAATTATGGCCGTGCTTCGGATGTTTCTTAAAAATACCATGAGGACGAAAAGGGCGATAAGCCCGCCATACAGAGCGGCCGTTCCCACATTGGTGATGGAGCGCTGGATGAATTCGGACGTATCGATAATCGGGGTGATCCGCACCTGGGGGATGTCCCTGTTGATTCGATCGATTTCAGCAAGCACGCGGCGGGCCACTTCAACGGTGTTGGTGCCGGACTGCTTGTTCACGGACAAGCGGAGACCCGGATCACCATTTACGCGAACGATACGGCGGACCCTTTCGTAACTGTCGGTTATGTCTGCAACCTGTTCAAGGCGCACAGGCGTATTGTCCCGGACCGCAACGGTGGTTTTCCGGATCTCGTTCAGATCGGTAAACTCTCCGGCAGTCCGCAGGGTCAATTCCCATGTGCCGGATTCGATGGATCCGGCCGGGAGTGTAATATTGGCGCTTCTGATGGCGTTGATAATTGAAGAAACTGACAGCTCCAGCGCCTTGAGCCGGACCGGGTCCAAGTCCACATGGATTTCCCGGTTCAACCCCCCCCATATATCCATGGATGCAACGCCCGGGACCCGCTCGATGCGGTATTTGATGTCATCATCGATGATGCGTCGCGTTTCAATCGGGTCAAGATGGCTTGAGGCGCCCAGGACAAGAATGGGAAAGCTTGCAGGGTCAAACTTGCGCAGGGAAGGGCGGTCTGCTTCGTCCGGCAGCCTTGGGATAACACGGTCCAGACGGTCCCGGATATCGTTGGCTGCGGCATCGAGATCTGTACCCCATGCAAAGGTGACCCGGACGTTGCTGCCGCCTTCCGTGGAAACCGATGAAACCGTTTCAACGCCCGGCACCGCACTCATGGCTTCCTCGACGGGTCGGGTGATCAGTTCCTCGATGATCTCGGGGCTCGCCTGTTCATAGGTAGTGGAAATGCTCAGGGTCGGATAGGTGATGTCGGGTAAAAGATCAACAGGCAGTCTTGACAGGGCCATGCCGCCGATGATGATGACGCAAAGCGTCACCATGGTGGTGAAAATCGGACGTTTGACTGAAAAAGCGGCTGATTTCAATTTTATAGCCCCGTGATTTTAGCGGCGATTCGGACGGTTGCGCCGTCCTCCAGCAGGTGCTGGCCTAAAGTGACGACCATGCCGGTGATGTCCGGTTGCGTGATTTCAATACGGTCACCCTCGGTGATGCCGGTTTCGACCGGAATGAATGAAGCCGTATGGGTGTCTTCATCCACAATGAAAATTCCGCTTTTTCCATCACGGGTGACAATCGAAGATGCCGGAATGACGTTCACATCCTCATTTCTTGAAAATTCGATCCATGCACGGACATACATCCCCGGCGCCAGAAGGAAATCTTCATTGGGGATATCGATTTCAACAACGGCCTGGCGGGACGCTTCGGCAAGCACGGGGGAACGCCTGGCGATGCGACCTTCAAAAATCCGGTCCGGGTATGCGTCTGTATCGACATGGGCGACCTGGCCGGTTCTGATTTGGGGAAAATCCCTTTCAATGACGTGAATTCGGGCGATCACGGAATCGATGTCCACAATGGCGACCATGGGATCATTTGCCCGCAGCATGGTGCCTTCATCAATAAACCGTTCTGAAATGATCCGCCTGCTGCCGCCGTTGGTCCAACGGGCATGGATTCGGGTGTAAGAGAGGCGCACACGGGCGGCTTCCAGTGCTGCTTCCCGCTGATGCACCTGTGCCTGGGAAACCGCCAGGGCCGCTTTGGCCGCATTGTTTTTTGCCAGGGCGGTATCAAGCTCGGCTTCGGATGCAACTTTCTCCTGCCGAAGTTCCTGAGCGCGCTCCAATTCACGGGCTGCGATTTCGAGCCCGCTTTCAGCATCCTGCAGATTGGCCCTGCTGACTTCCAGTTCAGCCTTGGCCTGGGTGACGGCGAGGGCATATTCCTCTCCGTCCAGGACTGCAACAAGGTCGCCGTTTGCAACATGATCTCCTATATTGACCCGGATATTTTCCAGCCGGCCCTGAATCTTGGGAGAGATGACAAACCGGGCAGACGGTCTGAGTGTGCCTGTAAACCGGGCAATATCTTTAATGGTATCCCGTTTGATTGCCGTAACCTCAACCGGAACGGCCCTTACGCCCCTTTCTGCAATTGTTCCTGTTTCAGTGGGCGCTGAAAAGAAAAACCGCCATCCGAAAAACCCGGCTGCAATGACTGCGATGACAGCAAGCGTTTTTAAATTCACAAGTCCTCCAATCAATTGAAATCCAAAAAGGTTCTATCCAGTTTATCGCTGTCTGGAAAGCCAATGTCAACAGGCATTGGGGGTGAACCATGAATTTGCAATTTGTATGCCTTACTTGAGGTTTTTGATTCTGGTTGATATAATAAGGTGTTTGCGCTGAACGACAACTACCTGTCCATGCGATTTACCGGCAACAATTGTCGAGGGATCGAAAAAAACGGAAAAATTTGTCGAAAGGAAAATGACGTCATCAACGCTTTCATGAAGCGATACTTTCAAGGGTTCGCATAAGCATGGTGAACTTTTTCTTCGGAGGGCAAATTGCTATTGCATAGCATCATTTCCGGAACTATGATAAGCGATGAATCTTTAATTGATCTTCATTAGAATGACGTAACCCTTAAAAAAGGATGATCTGCAATGAAAACAAGTTTTTCCGTTAAGTGCCTGATTGCCGGTTTCGTGTTGATGTTCGCCCTGGTAGGAACTGTATCCGCCGCCCCGCTTCGGGATGCGGACATCAAAAACTTCATATCGAGCTTTAAAGAGATTCAGATGCTGGAGGAGGACTACGACGACCTGGATCAGTATTATGAAGATGATGATCCCGGTTCTGACATGTCCGCCCAGGTACCGGACAATATTATGTCTGACAGCATCGAGCGGCTGAAAGGCCATGAAATCTATGGCCGTATGCAGGGTATTGCCCGGAGCCATGGCTTCAGAAACGTCGAGCAATGGGCAAAGGTGGGAGACAGGGTTCTGAGAGCGTTTTTTACAATCACATTCGAGGAAGAAGATCGCGATATTACAGCAGAAATGGAGCAATCCCTGCGCGAGATAGATGAAAATCCATACATGACCGATGAACAGAAACAGGAAATCAAGCAGATGATGCAAAATACGCTGGCTTCAGTAGAATATATGACCGGCGCGCCAGCAGAAGATGTGAATGCGGTCCGCCCCCACATGGATGCATTGCGGTTTGTGATGGAATATGACGATTATGACGACGACGATGACGATTATTGATGAACCCGTAAAAAGTCGTTTGTCCTTCTTTTGCATCCGTCTTCTGATGCCTTCAGTGGAAGGTGTCAGAAGCCGGCTGTTTTGTACTGTTTGATAAAATCATGGATTAACGAATCCAGTTGCAAGGGATCGATTTCGGATTGTTTTTCCAGGACCAGGTCCTTGTTTGCCTGTTTGAGTTTATTGATCAGGTTGAGGATCATGAGCATCAGGAGCCGGTTGCCGGCATCTGGGTAGGATTTGAAAAAATAGATCAAGTCCTGCCTTTTGGTCTGGAGGACGGTTGAGTCTGTTAGTGTCTTTACACTAGCCGTTCTTTTGGCGGTCATGAAAATAGCCGCTTCCCCAAAGCTCTCCCCGGGTTGTATCCTGCAGATGGAAATTTCCTTTCCCTGCCTGTCCTTCATGGAAACGCTCGCCTCCCCACTGATCAAACAGTAAAGGGCATCGCCGATTTCATCCTGGCAAATGATGCGTTCCCCTTTGGTAAAGTGCAGTATGGATGAAATCAAAAGGATTTTCTGGCGCTCATCCTCGTTCAGCCAATGAAAGATCTGGATGTTCTTAATGGCCGGGATAAATTGTAATATATTGGATTCCTTGATCATTGATATCTCCATGGGGCTTGAAGGCGGCAGATTGCCGTTGCCACCGGGGAATGGTATCTCTGTTTGTATATAGCCCTAAATAGCTGTAGTGTCAATATAATTGGGACGCAGGCAACTCGCCGGAGGGGATAGAAATTGCCGGCGTTGAAAGGAAAAGGCTGCTGCCTGCGGATTCAACGGATGAGGGATGGATGCAGAAAAGGGGTCCAGTCGCTCAAATGAGTTCGCTGCCCCCTTTTCGATAAACAACACTTCTTGAATTTTGGTGCCGAGGGACGGAATTGAACCGCCGACACGGTGATTTTCAGTCACCTGCTCTACCGACTGAGCTACCTCGGCATTGATTGCCAAGTGTATAA
>SLGU01000215.1 GCA_007136525.1 Desulfobacteraceae bacterium
CCGTAGATGTTGATCGGCGAGGCGTTGATGTGAATCCTCACCGTCGTGAGGCTGTATCGGTCAGGGTCACCGTCAATGACCGAAGAATTGTGATGCCGCTGTTATCGCGATTGTCTAATATGATGCCATAAATATAATTTTTCCGAAAAGCAAACTATTCCTGGACGCCTTATATTTGCACCTTGAATCTGGCAATCATGCCCGGCCCGAAAGTCGCATTATTTGGAGGAGCATAGCCGCATGGTGCATTTTACAAAACCAGAAGTTTTTTTTAAAAACTAAACAAAACACTTGACAGCCATGTTTACCTGACGGATATAAAAATTATGATAAAGCCAAACCAATTGTGAGATTGGGACGGAAAATCACGGGTCTTTAAGATACCTGAGCCTGCCTGCGATTCGATCAAGACAGCCGGATTGCCATTTCGATAGTGGTAGTCCGGCTTTTTTTATGCATTTTCAAATAGCTTAAGAAACCGAAGGCCAGGCTTATATGTCTGCGGTTTAGAGCAAGATGCCGCCGCGATCTTCAACGAAATCAAAATTTTTAGATGGGTTTTCGTATGAATGTTTTTTTAACATTGTACAAAGGGGCATTGCTATTGGTGCAGACTATTGTGGCTTAAAGGAGGGGTTTGTTATGAAAACACGTCAAAAAAGGAAGTCCGGTTTTGCAAACTGGTATTTATTGACGGCTGTTTTTCTAACGATTGCCTGTTTCCTGGTCGGATGCGACGGAAGCATCAGCGGTGGAAAGGATGACGACGGCGGACCGTTTATGGGCGGGGAGGGAACCGGTGAAGATGGTATCACCACCTTCTGGCGGTATTTTGGTGAGTACACCACCAATGATTGGGGCACAAATTTTTCCGTTGATCTTGCCGATGACGGCGGCTTTCTGGTGGCAGGCGAAAGATGGTTGCGCCCTGACTGGGGAGGAGATTACAGCGCAGTTGACGCAAGGGATTTTATTATTTTCAAAGCAGATGAAAAAGGCATTGTCGAGTGGCGAACGACCGAACATAACCCTGAAGTTGAGGAAATCCTCTATGATGTCAAACAAACAGCGGATGGCGGAGCAATTGCGGTTGGCACTTTAAAAGAGGGGGATGCGCTTTATGCGCTTGCCATAAAGGTGGACTCAGATGGAGAAGTCGCGTGGAAAAAAACCTTTGACGGAGGGGGGACACACTTTAATGAGGCCCGCGCTGTTTGCGTGCTCGATGATGGATATGCCATTGCGGGCGCCACGCACAGCGAGGTTGGGGTCCGCGAATTTTATTTCTGGTTTTTTAAAATCGACTTCAATGGCAATAAAATTGACGGCTCTGAGCGTCTGCCGGTATTGAGAGCTGCGGCGAGAGCCATGGACAGAATTGATGGCGGTGGCTTTATTCTTGCAGGGCATGCAAGGTATGCCGCTGGCGGGCAGACACCCCACTTGCACGCAGCCCGGCTTGATGAAAACGGTGATCTCCTCTGGAACCGGTATTATGGAACGGGATTTGCTGAAGCCGTTCGCAGTGTCGGTCAAAACGGGTTTATTGTTGCAGGAACGACAAGCGAATACCCTTGGACGCCGGATCACAGCAAAGCGGATGGCCGTGTTCTCCGCATTGATTCGGAGGGCGATGTGATATGGGACCGGGTGCTGGGCGGTTCAGATGGCGATACGTTCAATGGTGTTGGCGTAACGGCATCCGGCAATTTTATTGCTGCAGGTCTTACCCGCTCCTATACCGATTCATACGGCCGTCCCAACATTTTTCTGGCCAAGCTGGATAAAAACGGCAACCCGCTCTGGCAGAAAGCCAAGGGGAAAAAAGGGATGAACGAGGATGCCGGCCATGCAATTGCGATGACCCCGGATTGGGGGTTTGTCGTCGCTGGGCGGGGGCCGAACACCCTTGTAAAATTTGACAGGAATGGAGACACCGTAAAACTTGACGATGTTGATTTTTCGTATACGGTTGTTGAGGGTGAAGGGTTGATCAACATGATCAATGCCGCAGACATTGCCATGACTGCTGCCGACGCGGTCATCATTCCTTTCAGGATTGGCGCCATGCCGACAGACCTGTTGATCGATACGCTGGATGGGATGACGGTACCGGAATGGTGCAATCGTGGCGGCAACTTCCAATGGGAGCCCTTGCCGCAAGCACTACCGGATTTGAACGGGCAATCCCTTTTACTTACCTTCAGCAGCTGTGAGACCGGTTCCGCAATGGACCCGATCATTTTGAGTGGAAGCCTTTCCATCACGGTGGACTCGGTTTCCGGAGCCCTCACAACCGGCAACTACGAGCTGCAGACCCTTATAAACCTGATCAACATCTCCGTTACCGATGATGCGGGTGGGACAAACTATTCAGGCGGATTGGCATACAATCGGAAAGCCGCGGCTGGAAGCCTCACGGAGCAGGTCGTCATTGATACAAAACCTTTGACCATATCTGATGAATACATTTTGACGATCCATCAACTTGACTTGTCCGCAACCCGGACGGTTTCAGGTGCTTTGAATATCGGCGCTGCCGGGGAGCAGGGGTTTATCGAAACAGGCCAGATCACCGGACGCTTGGCCATAAGGATTGAAATACCGGTATCCGTCAATGCGATGGATGTGCCCACAGCGGGCAAACTGCGGGTTTTGGCACAGGATAACAGCCGCCTGCTCATGACGTTTGAAAATGGGTATGTTCATATTGCGGTAGATACAAATGGGAACGGCGAGATTGACGATACCGATCGAATAGAGTGGGAATGATTTCAAGACCCGGCCCTTTGTAAAAGGTCTGCCTGGGCTCAATTCATTAGTTTCGCAGGGGTTGCCAACCCAGGTAGTATTCTTTGGAGTCCCGAAATCTGAGAAATTAATCTGTTATTTCGAAATGGTCCGAAAATGAAAAGAGCCATGGCAGACCTAAAGATCAGAATGCTCAAGAATGATGGGGTTGCGCCAGCGACAACATTAATTTATCATCATCTTCTGCACTTTTATTGAGCTAAACACAAACTGAAAATCCGGCTTGAAAGCTCGCCGGGTAAATTGCCTCGGGAATATGATTCCCAGAGAGCCAATAGGGCATCTTATTTCCATAACGTCATAAGCCCCATTCTGTCGAGGGGCTTTCCTTTCTCAGGCGGGAATATCAGGTGCACTTTGCTTGCCAGAAAATAGGATATTCCTGAACCTCCAGAAATTTGCACCTTGCTTATGACAATCCTGTCCGGGCCCAAATTCACATTACTGGAGGGACATAGCCGTATGCTGCACTACCAGAAACAGATTGATTGCCAACAATACCCTTGGCTTCTTAAGATCATGAGGTATTCCTCGGGGGTCGGCTAAGGGCATGTTAAAAGCAGACAGCTATCTGGCAGCTGGTAGTGAGGCATGGCACCATTTCTCCGCGGACTTTTCAGGGTGAGATGAAGTTGCGATTGTGTGACTTTAGTGCAATGGTGATCGCAACACAGATTATTTACAGGATTCATCCAATTGCAGGCATTTCTTTTTAATTGAAAAAGGATCCTTGGAAAGAACAGCTTCTTTACTTGACAAAAATCAAGCATTTATCCATATTCCCAAAATGGAACGAATCGTCGATTATGATCCAGGACGTGACATCGTTTTTTTTTGCAATGCGCCATTTTTTGAGGAGCTTCCAAGAAAAATCGTGGAGGACCTGTTCAAAGCGGGCGATGTGGTCCGCTTTGCCAGGGATGCCTTTGTTTCCACTATCGGGGAGAATATCGATTCCGTGTTTTTCGTTCTCTCCGGACGCCTTCGGGTCAGTGCCTGCTCTGAAAGCGGCAGGCGGGTAACATTTTTGCTGGTCAAAGCAGGGGAACCGTATAACCTGCTTGGCCCTTACCTTAACCGCCCCCGCTTCCTCGAAGCCCAGGCTGTTCAAAACACGAGATGCCTTCGCATCCGGGGCAAAGACTATCTTGAGTTCGTGAAAAACCAACCCCTCATTGTTTTTCCCATCATCAAATGGATCGGCATGGGGCTTGACAGTGCCAACTCCCGGATTCTCGATTTAATGGAAAAAAAAGTGGAAAACCGCGTTTTGCGCGTTCTGAACACCCTCCATCAGAAATTCGGGTCGCCGCTATTGTTTACCAGCCAGGAAATCGCCGAAATCGCCGGCACCACACAGGAATCCGCTCTCAGGACAATGGGACTTCTCCGTGAAATGGGTATTATCGCTACCCAGCGCGGAAAAATCTGGATCAAGGACGCCGATGCGCTTAAAGATATCGAGTTCGGGATCATTACCATCTGACCGATTCATCAATACCCGCCTTTTTTCCCCAGGAACAACTTTTTTTCCTGGCCCTGAAAAAAAATGACAAAAAACACACCAATATGACGAGTGTCATAGACGTCTCAAGACAAATCCGGTTTTATACAATTGGCGCGGCGTAAAAGCCGGGGCAGGCAAGGGACGGCCTGAATCAAACGGGCACCATGGTTTCCCATGAAAAATGCACCAATCTTTCCGTACCCTTGTTTCAGAAAATCAATTTACAGTGAGTTTTTCAGCCGCAACAACAATTTAAATGGCTGCCTCCGGCAGGCATGCAAGGAGAGAAAAATGAGCGCTGGTATGAGCATTCGAAACATCCTCCTGTGGGTCGTATCGATTGTCCTGCCGATTCTGATCATGGTGATCCCGGTTACCGAAGCCTTTACACCGGAGATGAGGCGCTTTTTTGCCGTGACGCTTTTTGTGATATTCCTCTGGGCGTTCGAATTGATGCCGTTCGTTATCCCGGCGATTCTGCTTCCCGTTTTGTACGTGGTTTTGGGGATTGCCCAGCCCGCGGCTGCATTCGGCCCCTGGGGCCATTACATACCCTGGATGCTGCTGTCGGGCATGATACTTACCTTTATTTTCGATGACGCGGGCCTGCTCCGGCGGATCAGCTACTGGGCCATTCTGAAGACCGGGGGGAGTTTCAACGGCCTTTTGTACGGCCTGATGATCTCCGGGATCCTGATCGCCCTGATTCTTCCGGATATCGCGTCCCGGGCCGTGCTGTTCGTCGCCATCGCCTTCGGCATATGCAAAGCCCTGGATTTGCCGCCGCTTTCCAGGCGGGCATCGGCAGTGATGCTTGCCGGAGTGATGTCCGCACTGACCCCATCCTATATTTACTACACATCCGCCGCGCAGACGCTCATCGCGTGGGAGGCCGCAAGGGGGGTGGGATATTCCATATCCTGGATGCAGTACCTTCTTTACAATGGTCCGCCCACACTTATTTGGTGTTTTTTGACGATCCTGATCATCCAGTTGATGTTCGGCGGCGGGCAGCAGGATGGTCGGGCGGAGCGGCGGGTCGTCGATGACGCCGGCGAGGTGCAG
>SLGU01000089.1 GCA_007136525.1 Desulfobacteraceae bacterium
AGAGCGTTTTGGACAACTGCTGGGTCAGGGTGCTGCCCCCTTCCACATACCTGCCGGAGCGGATATTGCTGATGACGGCCCGGGCGATGCCCTTGAGGTCAATGCCGCTGTGCCGGTAGAATTGGCGGTCCTCGGTGGTCAGCAGGGCGGTTTTCAGCGTATCGGGCACCGTATAAATGGAAACCGGTTCCCGTTTTTCGAGGTAAAGCTCCGCAAGCAGCACATTGTCGGCCGAATAGATCCGGGTAACCGCCGAAGGGGAATAGTTTTCCAGCATGCGGATCTGGGGCAGATCCCGTGTCAGGCCGATAATGGCACCGATAGCGGCGCCGAATGCGCAGGCAAGGATTATTACGGCGATAATGGTAAGGATTGCCCGTCTTTTCATGGAAAGCATTTTCCCGGCAGTTTTACGCTTGTTTTTCTCCTTGACAGATCATGCCGTATGATATAGTTTCTGTCAAAAATTTTAATGCAGTAAAGGCGCGTAGCTCAGTGGTAGAGCGCTACCCCGACACGGTAGAAGTCATCAGTTCAAGTCTGATCGCGCCTACCATAAAATTCAAGGGTTTGCAGGCATCCATGCCTGCAAACCCTTTTTTATTATGACGGCTTCGTATAAAGCCCAAGATCTGCGTTATGCGCAATTTTCGAAGCATCTCACGTACGCATAAGTAAGCTCAATTCTTCAAAAATTGCGCAAGCCTTGATCTTGAACTTTTTACAAAGCCGTCTGATCGCGACTTTTTACGGTGCCATCAATTTTAACCCGGAAGCCGGGGCGGTTCGCTGCCCCGGTTTTTTGTGCACTGCAAAAAAATCAGTTGACATCCCTTGGCACCGCTTTATTTTATTAATGTAGTGACACGGAAAAATCAACAGAAATAGATGAATAAGGAGCAGCGCTTTGGATGCCAATGTAATGAGCCTTTTCCCGTGGCTTCGAAACGGGCTTGAAATATTTAAAACGGGTGTTGAGACGCAGCAGAAGGGTCTGCTTTCTGCCGTTGATTTCCTGCCTGTGAGCGGGATGGTGCGTCATTTGGACGCGGAATACAAGGCGGATCTTGAATTTCTGGAACTTTTCACCGAGGACCCGCCGCCCCAGAACTGGCATTTTAAGTATGCCGATGATGATGTTTTGCTGGATCTTCCAGGCATGCGGCTGATCGACATATCCGCCGAAGGCCCCCACCGGATATCCAACTACAGCGTCGTATTCGCGCCGCGGGCCGGCCATCACTCCAATATCTCCGAGCGAACCGCGCTTTTCTTGAGAGACAAGGGGTTGACCCGCATGGCCGTGGTGGAGCAGAAGTGCGCAAAGGATATCCCCCTTTTCGTCAACGGAAAGGCCCACAACGAGGACTTTGAGGGGCAGGTGGCGCAATACAGGGCCATTCTGGCGTTTCTTAAAAAACAAACCGGGGCTCCGCCCCATCTCATCGCCGTGTGCCAGCCGGGGCCCCTGCTCCTTACAACCCTTATCCTTTACCCGGAGCTGGGCCGGACGTTCGGCTCCGCGGGTTCCCCCATGCATACCGAGGCCGAACGCGGCATGCTCACTGATTTTTCACGCCTGGCGGGCGAGCCTTATATTGATTACCTGGTCGATTTTTTCTCCGGGACCATCGGCGCCGGGGAGATCGGCGAGGGTCGCAAGGTATATGACGGCCGGCTCCAGGTCCTGGGCTTTTACTACCTGGGCATGGACCAGCATATCAAGAACTTCAGGAGGTATTATACGGACCTGAAAGCCGGAAACCGTGAGGCGGCCGAGCGCCAGAAGGAGTTTTACCAGTGGTATAACCATACCCATCATTTTCCTGCGGAGTTCATCCGGGATACCTATAAACAGATATTCGTCAAAAATGCCCTTATCCGGGGAACGCTGCACATCGGCGACCGGATCGCAGACATCCGGGACTATCCCTTGCATGTGCCTGTCTGGGCCTTGGGCGGATCCAAGGACGATATCGTGCCCCCCCGCCAGGCAGTGGGGCACATTGATCTGATCGACGGCATGGGTGACGATAAAAAGCTCTCGGTGATCGCCAATGCGGGTCACATGGGGATTTTCAGATCGTCAAAAGTATTGGAAAATGACTATACGAATATCGCGTCCTTTATTCTGAAACATAGCGATCCGGCGCCGGCCGGGGGGAAAGGGAAAAAAGACAAAAAAACGCCCCGGTGATCAGCCGTCCGATGAATCGGGTTCTTTTTTCCGTTTGCCGGTCGCCGGTTCGGCGCGTTTGGCGGTTCCGTCACTTGAGGGCGGATCCGGGAAAAATTGCTTGAAAAAAGATTGAAGCGGATTGTTTTCAGGGGTGTTGGCCCTTGTCATGTCCGGCATCCCGGCACCCATTTCCAGCCACCGGTTGAACTGTTCATCGGCGATAATTTTGTAGGATATGTAGCTGGCAATCATCTTCTCCAGATGCTTGTTGAAAAAATCGGAAAGCAGGTTTTCGCCGTACCGTATGACAAGATGCAAAAGAGAGGAAGGCAGCAGCGCGTTTTTCTTTTTTGCCTCCTCCATAATGATCTGGGTCAGCGTAAAAGCGGTCATATCCTCACCGGTATCCGCGTCCTTTACCGTGACCCATCTTCCGTGCTGGATCATTGCCGCCACGTCCTCCAATGTCACGTAGACGCTCTTTTCCGTATCGTAGAGGCGTCGGTTGGAATATTTTTTCAGAAGAATGTTGTTCGAATCCGGCATCGGCTGCCCCTTTTTTGTTACAGTGCAATATGCAATGCCCCCTGTGTGGATGGGGGGTGTATCGCGTCATATATACTTAACCTGTTTATAATATATAATATCATGTTTGTCGGAGATCAAGGGGAAAAGCGCCGGCGAAAATTTTTTGTTGCAATGCAAAAAAGTTGCTTGACAAGTCTTTTTTGCATCCTAACTTATTACCATGACGTTCGTCGTATTGGACAATAACGTATCATTTATTATGTAAGGAGAAAGACCATGATTAACAACAAGGAAATGCTCAAACAGATGATCGAGTTCAACAAAACCACATTTTTTGACAATGGTTTAAAAGCCATGAAGCTTTCCCAGGAACAGGGTGAAAAAATGATGAACACAGTAGTGGATCAGGCAACCTGGCTGCCGGCTGAAGGGAAAAAGGCCGTTGCCGAATGGCTTAAGGCCTATAAAAAAGGTGTCGACGAGTTCAAGTCGTCTGTAGACGACCAGTACAAGAAGGTGGAGGAATACCTCTCCTGAATAACCAATAGCCGGTCACCTTCTGTATGGCGTAAAGGTTGAAAAAAAGAGGTTATCGTATGGCGGACTCCTCAAATCAGGCGTTTGATCCGAATACGTTTTTTCAGCAATGGATGCAGTCCATGGCAGGCACATGGACGGGAATGCTCGCACCCCCTCGCCGGTCTTCCGGCGAAGGGGGCGAGTCCGCGGGAAACGATTCCGAAACGGGTTTTCGGGATCAACCCGGGGACCCCTCTCTTGAAGCGGCCCTGCGATTTGCGAAAACAACGGCCGCGGCATTCAGCGACCCGGGGAAGTGGAGCCAGATGTTTTCCGGGGTTAACGCCATGCCCCATGTTTTTCTGAGCATGATGCAGCCCATGGTAGAGAACATGGCTGACATGCACCGGAAATGGCTCGAAAAAGCGACATCTTTCGGAAAATTGCCCGATGATTTTGAACTGGGGCATCTTGAGCAGGAATCGTTGCAAATATTCAACCACACCTTTGATGCGGAATTCAAAAAGCTGCTCAATATTCCCCAGCTCGGCCCGGCCAGAGAATCCCAGGAGAAGCTCAATCGCTATTTCGAACATTTTAACCGGCTGCAATCCGCGCTTGCCGGATTTCTTCACCAGCTCTACGGTCCGTTGAAGGTCGCCTACGAATCGTTTCAGAGCAAGCTGGCCGATATGATGGAGGCCGGTGAGCTCCCGGACAGCGCCAAAGCCTATTACCAGCTCTGGCTGAAAACCCTTGAAGGGTTTTACATGATAAAATTGAAATCTCCGGAATTCCTTGAGGCGCTGTCAGAAACACTTGCCGCAGCCGCCCATTACACCCAAAGTAAAAAAGAACTTCAAAATGACCTGATGCGCCGGTTTTCCCTGCCGTCTTCCGCCGATGTCAACGCCCTTTACAAGGAATTGTACGACATGAAAAAACGGCTGAAGGCCATTGAGGCGCGGATTGAAAAAAATGAACAGTAATGCTGCTCAGGCAGCTTGAATGGCAGACCGGCAGCCATGAAATTGCACCAGAGGTGATCCATGAAAAAATCGGGCGTGCCCGTTGAGATGATTCTGGCGAAACTGGCCGAGGAAACCGGAAAAACCCGGAGTCGCGTGCAGAAAGCCTCTGAGGTGCTGCTTTCCCCCCTTGATACCGGGATCGCCCGGACGCCATATGAGGAGGTGCATGCCGAAGACCGGGTGACACTCAAGTATTACAGCCCGGAAAAACGCCCGGCAAAGCGCGTTAAAACGCCCCTGCTGATCGTATATGCACTGATCAACCGGGAAACCATGCTCGACCTGCAGCCGGAAAGGAGCGTCGTCCGATCCCTGATGGGCACCGGCATCGACCTGTACATGATCGACTGGGGATATCCTTCTGAAAAAGATAAATTTCAGACCATTGACGATCACGTCAATGGATATATGGATACCATGGTCGATGTCATACGCAAACGCCACAACATTGAACGGATCAATCTTATGGGCATCTGCATGGGCGGTACTTTTTCCCTTATCTATACCGCACTGCATCCCGAAAAAATTAAAAACCTGATCACAACCGTTACGCCTTCGAATTTTGACACAGACCAGGGACTGCTACATATCTGGATGAAACACGTAGACCCCGGCCTGCTGATGGGGGCTTACGGCAATATGCCCGGCGACATCATGAATATCGGCTTTCTGCTTTTAAACCCGGCCCGCCTGATGCTGGATAAGTATATCGGTTTCATGGAAAACGCCGATGACAAAAATTTCGTGGAAAATTTCGTACGGATGGAAAAATGGATATTCGACAGCCCGGATGTGCCGGGCGAGACTTTCCGGCAGTTTGTGGTGGACTGCTACCAGAAAAACCTTCTAATTCAGAATCGGATGGAAGTGGGCGGTCAATTGGTCGATTTGAAAAACATTACCGTCCCCTTGCTCAATATTTACGGCAAATTCGACCACCTGGTCCCGCCCGGGGCATGTGACCGGCTGACCCGGAGTGTGGGGAGTTCGGATACCGAGGATGTATGCCTGGAAACCGGGCATATCGGGATTTATGTCAGTTCAAAAACCCAGAAAGAGTTTGTTCCGAAAATTATCCGATGGCTGAAAAAGCGGGACGG
>SLGU01000092.1 GCA_007136525.1 Desulfobacteraceae bacterium
CCGGAAAACGTCCGTTCCCGTGAAATCCGTCAGTTTTTCGCGTATCCCGTCGGCCAGCGCCTTTGGGGGGAGATGGGCATGCGCCTGGATGTAGGCCACCAGTCGGGGTTCGTCAAACATTTCGCCTTCCGTGTTTTTGGCCTCGGTTATACCATCCGAGTAAAAAAGGAAAAAGTCGCCGGGGGCAAAATCTACCTGAAACTGCATGAAGCCCCTGGATTCGGGAAATCCCAGGGGCATGTTCGCGCCGCGAAGCAGGTTGACCGTTTTTTCCGCATGCCGGTAATGAATGGTGCGGACATGGCCGCAATCGACAAAGACAAAGCGTTTTTTTTCCAGGTCGAAGCGCCCGTAGCAAAGCGTCACGAACGTTTCGAACCGTTCCATCTGTGAAATCATGTGATCATGGACGGCGTTGACGATAAAACCGGGCTCCGGTAATAGAGAGACCGAGCCGTTCGCGGCGGCATCGTTTAAGACTTTCAGGAAGGAACTTTTCAACGCAGCCCCGATGAAAGCCGCCATAATACCTTTTCCCATCACATCCGCTACAACGATATCCAGAATCCGTGGGCTTTGCCGGATGAAATCGATAAAATCCCCGTCTATCTGCTGTGATGGTATGGTGATATGGGCAATGTCCAGCCCGTCAAAATTTTCGGGCGGTTGTCCCAGCAGCAGGGACTGTTGTATCTGGGATGCGACAAATAACTGGTACTGGCGCTCATGCAACAGTTTCTGTTCGGTTTCCCTGAGTTTCCTCGACTGGGCGAAGGTATTGGCGGCTTTTTCGACAAGGGCGATGAGCTGTTTCGCATTGAACGGCTTGGTCACGTAATCCAGGGCACCCTGCTTCATGGCTTCCACAGCGTTGGCCACATTGTCGCTTGCAGTCAGCATGATGGGGGAAAGATCCGGGAATTGTTTTCTGATGTGACGAAGGCACGCCATGCCGTCGATATCGGGCATCTTAAGGTCCACCACCGCGGCGGAGATGTCGTCTGAAAGCCGGTTGATGGCTTCCCGTCCGTTTTTTGCTGAAATAACGGTGAATCCCGCCTGCTCGAGCTTTTTACGCAGGAGCAGCCGGGTACCGGGGTCGTCGTCGGCGATCAGCACCCTGACCGGCTCCCGGCAGGTTTCGGGGTTTTCCGTCATCCCGGTCGCATCCAGTGCATTTGGGTCGTTCATGGCATTCACAATCAGTCTTTCATGTTTTTGGACTCACCGCCGGGAAGCCCGAGCTCCCTCGCGCGCAGAACGCGCCGCAGCAGCTTGCCGCTTAAGGTTCTTGGCAGCGATTCGACAAATTCAACGTCTTCAACAACCAGGTCCGCAGCAAGGTTTCCCTTAAGAAAAGCCTTTATTTCATAAGAGAGCCGGGTTGACGGAATATATCCCTGGGAAGGCAGGATAAAAGCCTTCAGGTGTGAGTCCCCCGCGCCCGAATGCGTCCCTTTGGCGATTACCGCCGCTTCGGCCACCGCCGGGTGCATGCACAATAGCTGTTCGATCTCAAAGGGCCCGATCAGTTTGTTGTCGCCGGTTTTTAACAGGTCATCGTATCTGCCGTGATGGTAAAAATATCCTTCCTCATCTTCAAGGGCGATGTCGCCGGTCAGAAACCATCCGCTCTCCGAAAAATAGGCGCCATATCGGTCCGGATCGCTGAAAATGCCTGTCATCATTCCGGGCCAGCCCGGCTTGAGGGCCATCTCCCCAATGGACAAAGGGGGCAGTGGATTTCCTTCTTCATCCAGGATGGCGGCTTTCATGCCGGGCAGGGGGCGTCCCACGGAACCCGGTTTGATGTCCAAACCTGGAATATTGGCAATGCAGGCGACACCTGTTTCCGTCATCCACCAACCGTCATGGGGGGTTTGTTTCAAATGCGTTCGGCACCAGTAAATGAGGTCCGGAACGAGCGGCGCCCCCACCGTTGCAATATGCCTGAGGGCGGTAAGGTCATAGCGGGCCGGCAGGTCCTCCCCCGCCGCCATCAGGTTCGCAAGCACCCGCGGGGTGGTATACCAGACCGATACCCGGTTTTTCTCGAGAATATGGTACCGGTCCGCCGCGGAAAAGGCTCCGCCCGCCATGACGCTCGTTATCCCGTGCAGCCACGGCGCATATGCCCCGTAAACGGTGCCGGTTACCCATGCCGGGTCGGCATCCGCCCAGAGGGTGGTGTCCGGTTTCAGGTCCAGCACCCAATAAGCGGTTTGGTGTATGCCCGCCATATCGCCGTGCGCATGGACAATCCCTTTTGGCGGCCTGGCGGAACCGGATGTAAATATCATGTAGAGCGGGGTGTGCCTGGGAAAAAGCGAAACAGACCTGTCTGAAGGCATTTGGCCTGCCATGTCCCCGGCGATGACCTCATTGGGAAACAGCCCCGGCGCCGGACCCTTCCGGAGAAAGAGGACGTCGAACCCGGCAGTGTCCGCCAGGGGCAGTTTTTCCGCGAGATCAGGCGTGGTCAGCACCCCCCTGGGGCTGATCCCCCGGACGCGGACTTCAACTTCATACAGGGTAGAAGTCGGGAACACGGGGCAGAAGACGACCCCCGTGCGCGCACAGGCCGCCATGGCAAACCATGTTTCCGGGCATGCCGGCATGAATACCATGAACCGGTCCCCCTTGCCGAAACCGTATGCGTCCAGCATCCGGGCCCATTGGCAGGAGATGGCGTGCAGCTGCCCGAATGTCCATGCCTGCCGGTTATTCCCGGATTCGAAAACAAGTGCGGGATGGTTTCGGGTGTCCGGGTTGTCCGCCCACCGGTCGATGGACGCCCTGACGATGTTGCATTGGTCAGGGCCATCCGGGAAAAAGGGCTTCTCAGCCGCTTCCCAGGAGAAAGACGCGCGTGCTTTGTCATAATGGAACAGATTCGCTGTATCCGGGTTTTGCGCGGGTATCCTGGCTTTTATCATCTCAGAGAATCCCGTAAGGCTGATGAATCATCCTGATTTTTTCAACGAGGCCCATCAGGTCTGGGGGCGCGGTATCCGGTGGATTCGGGAAAATACGGTCCCCCAGCAGTGCGGCAAGCACCGATCGCACCGACGCCTTTAACGACCGGGGGTCATAGCCGCCCTCGAGCGCTAAAAAAAGCATCGGCAGCGGCCTTCCCCCGTTTTTGTAAAAATCAATAACCAGCCGGGTGATGCGCCCGTATACATTTTCCGTAAACGCGTTTTTGCCCAGCGGGTCGTCGGCATGGGCGTCGAATCCGGCCGCCACCATGATCAATTGGGGGTTGTATCCCGACAGAACCGGCAGCAGGGTCTGCTCATAAAGATAAACCATGTCGTCATCGGCCATTTCGCGGCGCAGCGGGATGTTCATGGTGAATCCCGACCCCGGCCCATTGCCGGTGTCTCCCGCATCTCCGGAATACGGATACAGCCCGGTGTCATGGGTGGAGTAATAATACAGGCGGGGATCGTCGTAAAACAGGTCGTTGATGCCGTTGCCGTGATGGATGTCCCAGTCGATTACCAGGATGCGTTCCAGTTCAAAGCGCTTCATGGCGTGGCGGGCTGCGATGGCGATATTGTTGAAAATGCAGAATCCACCCGCCCTGTCTGCCAGGGCATGGTGCCCCGGCGGTCGTACCAGTGCGAAAAAAGCATTCAGCGCGCCGGTCATGAGCATGTCGATTCCTTGTATGCATGCCCCTGCGGCGAGCCATGCCGCCATGTAGGTTTTGGAGCAGACCCGGGTGTCGGGCGCCATGCTGCTCATGCGCTGTTCGGCTGTTTTGAGGATTCGCCGGACATGCCCCGGCGTGTGAACCCGTTCCACCTGTTCCAGGGTGGCCGGCTCCGGGCGCACGATCATGACGCGGTCTTTGAATTCCCGATCGATCATGCGATAGATTTCAGCCAGGCGCCGGGGATGCTCGGGATGGTCGGGTCCTGTCTGGTGTTCGAGAAACCGGTCGTCCATGGTCGTACCGACTCGAAGGACCTTGGTTTTTTCGCCTTCGGATGCACCGTTGGAAGCGTTCATCAGGCCTTTTCCGGCATATCGGATTTTTCTTCAAAGTGGCAGTTGAGCAGGATGATATCGTCTTCCCGTTTTTTGTGGATTTTGTAAGGCAGCCGGTGAAAAAGTCTGATCATGCCCTGGTTGGAGGGGTCCGTATAGGCCACGAGGCCGTCGATGCCGTTGTTCCTTGCCGCCTCTGCAAGCTTGTTGAGCAGTATCGTGGCCACGCCGTTTCCCTGCCATTGGCGGCTCACGGAAAATGCGACTTCGGCGATGTTGTGCGATTTTTCAAGCATGTAGGCGCCGATGCCGATGACCGACCCGAATCCGAATTCGCCGGTAATGGCCAGAAGGGTCAGGTTCCTGACATAATCCGTTTCAACGATGCTTTCCACGTCGTCGTGCAGGAATTGTGTTTTTTCATAGAAAAACCGTGCAATGATATCCTGTTTGTCCAGTTTGTAAAAATGCTCCTGGATGCGCCGGATATCTACCGCTTTGGCCGGCCGGAAGGTGATTGTCGCATTGGCGATTCTGCGATTTTCCTCGAGGCCGGCCGGGTAGACGCTGCGAATGGAGGCCCCCAGTCTGCGCCCCGGGGTCATAAGTCCCTTTTCCTTGGCCTTTTCGAACAGTTCCTCCCTGAAATCCGGGTGCGCGAGGCTGATCATCGCGGTTGCCCGCTCCTGGAGGTTTTTCCCGAAAAGGTTGACCGCACCGTATTCGCTGATCACATAGGAGACGTCGTTTCGCGGCACCACAACGCCGCTGGTGATCTCCGGGACGATCCGGCTGTCTTTCCCGTCGATGGATGTTGACGGAATCAGCAGGATGGACTTGCCCCCGGGCGAAATAAACGCGCCGCGCATGAAGTCCACCATGCTCGACACCCCCGCGAAATAATTGTGGGGCAAGGCATCCACGGCCGCCTGCCCGGTAATGTCCATTTCCATGACCATGTTGATGGCGACCATCTTGTTGTTCTGGGCGATGATGCCCGGGTCGTTTACGTAGTCCGATGGATAGAATTCAATCGAGGGGTTGTCGTGGACGAATTCATACAGGTGGGGCGAGCCCACTGCGTTGGAGGCGACGGTTTTGCCGTTGTTTAGACCCTTGTACCGGTTGGTGATGTTGCCGATGGCCACCAGGTCCATGATGCCGTCAATGACGTACTGGGTATGCACACCGAGGTCGTTTTTGTCCGCGAGCGCCAGCAGGATGGCCTTGGGGGTGGCGCCCAGCCCGAGCTGGAAAGTGGCGCCGTCCTCGATGAGGGTCGCCACCTGCCGGGCGATTTTATGGGCGCTGTCAAAC
>SLGU01000055.1 GCA_007136525.1 Desulfobacteraceae bacterium
GTGCTGTATAGGCTGCCGTCATTGCCCACCCACCGCCAGCCGGCCGAATAGCTGAACAGGCCCCCGGGCGGTTCCGAGTCGGGCAGTTGTTCCTTGTGGTGTCCCAGGCCGAGGTTGTGGCCGATCTCGTGGGCAAAAGTATAGGACGTAGCCGCCTGCTGCACCCGTGTGAGGGAAAAAGCATATTCCGGATTGCCTGATGCCCGCTCAAGCTGATAAGCAATACCGCCCATATCATTGACGTTTGCAAGAATCGCAACCAGGTCAGCACCATACCGGTTTCGCCATTCATGGACCACGTCCATGCCATCTTCAGCACTTTGAAGGAGCTCCAAATCCTCTCCTGATTTGCCGCTTTCCTGGTATTGAATTTCAGCGGCGTGTACCAACTCAACAGTTGTTCTTGTATCGCTGTTCTCAAGGGCAAGCTGCAATTTATCAATGGCCAGGGCAATGACATTTTCAATGCCCCCCTCACCTGCAGCCCAATTTCTGGCGGCCGGCGTATATACCACCATGATATCGATAACCGCTTCCAGATCGCCATCTTCATAAACCATTGCGCCTGAATGCGGCGTTGTCCGGAAGCCCTTGAGGGCTTCGCCGTCGGGCATAAAATCCGGATCTTCCTTTTTTCGGGGTAACAACGGATCACCGGGAGGTATCGCGTCTATTTCAGAGGCATCAATTTCCCGGCAATAAAAACCGCCCGTTTCTAAATCATAAGAAATCCTGTATTCAACGTTTCTTTCCGGTATCCGGATAAAACCTGCGGATCGGGTGCCGGATACGGATATAAAAACATGGCCCAGGGGGTAATCCGCCAGGCGCCCCCGGATGCCTGCTGTTCCTATCCGATTGACGGAAGCCCGGTCAATGACCCCTGTTAGCGGTTCGCCTTCCAGTTCAACAACAAACACGTCCCCCGCCCTGATGGCTTCCACGATTTCAGCAGGCCCCACCAAAGATGCCCCGTTTTCATGCGACAGCTCTGATCCGGAACCGGTTTGAAACACAATGCGCCCTTCGGCGCCGTGGGCATGGATTGTCCAGAAAAAAAACACCAGGCAGTGCAAGGCAAAAAGGGCGCCGGCCAAAGCAATGCCCTTGGGTTTCAATCTGAAAAAATGAGATTTTAAATTTCTGTTCATAAAAAAAATCAACCCCCCTGGTTATCCCCGTTCTCATCATCCGATGGTGCCAGGGGCGGACCACCGGGGAGTATATCCTTTCTGGCAGGGTATATTTCAATAAGATAATGCGCTGCTGTTTCCGCATCAAAAAAAATGACGTATTCGCGTTGTTTTTCAGGGATGCGGATATGGGCCAGCGCCTGGCCGGAAGTACTCGAAATAAGGAAATACCCGGATTCAAACGACGCCAGTCGCCCCCGAATGATTCTGGTGCCCTGCCGGTTTATGAAAACCCGTTCAATGCGGGCTGTATATCGGGCGTCATCAAACAGGTTGAGAATCAGCTCGTCACCGTCTATAAACCCGTTTTGAGCCGATATGCGACCGGACAGATCCACCTTTGCGATCCGGACCGCCGCGCCGGCAACCCCCCCTTCAACCAGCATCTTCTTCTCTATTTCAGGGGGAACAACCGCATGAGCAGCGATAAGGCGGTATTGCGCGCCAAAAACGCATGAAACAAGAAAAACACAGGTGCAACACAAAACGACCAGGTCTTTGGTCATTGAGAAATATCGAAATGCCATCTGTTTTTTCATTTACTTTTTAAGTTTTTTTTGAAAAATGAATTAGTTCATATTGAATGAACACTGTTTCATCCAATGCTCTCCACCGGAAACGGGCTGGCGACATGCAGGGTGCCCGGCGTTTTCATGAGCACATGAATTTTATTTTTCTTTTCTTCAACCACCTGCAAATCATTTAATCCGGCGGCGTTATGCGAATCGCGGTTATTTCCGACATTCATGGAAACGCTACCGCGCTCCGGCAGGTCCTGAATGATATCGATTCATGCAAGGCAGACCAGGTCGTCTGTCTCGGTGACAATATCGGTTACGGTCCTGAACCGGAAGCGGTCGTCAACATGCTGCGGCAGATGAACATTGCCTCGGTCATGGGCAATCATGAACTGGTCATCAGCAACCCCGACTTTCTCGGGTGGTTCAACACGGCAGCCCGGTTGTCCCTGGAAAAAAGCATCGAAGCGATTTCCACCCCCAACCTGGATTATCTCTCGAACCTGCCCGATTTCATAACGGCTTTCGGATGCCGCTTCGTTCATGGTTTTCCGCCTGATTCACCCACAAATTACATGTTTGAAATATATCCGGCCGAAATAAAAAAAATAATGGCGGACATGACCGAACCCGTCTGCTTCATCGGCCACACCCATGACCTTGCCCTTATCACCTATGAGGAACGATCCGTCAACCAGAGCCCCCTTACCGGTTCAAAAACGGTCTTCCTGGATTCAAAACTGAAATATATCATCAATGCAGGCAGTGTCGGTCAGCCGCGCGACGGTACCGGCGAGGCAAAATACGTTTTATTCGACACGGAAGCCTACAGCCTCAAAATACGTCGCATTCCATATGACGTCAACGACACCATTAAAAAAATACATGCCGCCGGCCTGCCGCGGCAGCATGCATTGCGCCTTTCCTGGCCCTGATCCCCAGGAAAAGCTTTTGTTATTTTCGGATGACCAGCCTGTCCCCCGGCCGGATCACCGAATCCGCCGAGAGTCCGTTATTCTCGAGGAGGGTGTTTAAAGGTATGCCGTTTGCCCTGGCAATGCTGTACAGGGTGTCCCCCTTTTGCACGTCGTAATAGCGGGCGCTCCCTGCAGGTGCTGGTGTTTCAGAAACCGGCGCTGCGGCCCGCTTTTGGGAAAGGTCATCGGAAAGCGCCTGCTGACGGTTTTTCAGGTTGAGCGTTTCCTTCTGCATATCATTGATCTGGCGGTCAAGCCTGTCGATGCGCGCCACAACCTGGTCAAAACGACCGGTGCTGTCACCGACTTCAAGGGTTTCGACCTGGTGAACCAATGCCGGCAAGCGGGTCAACTGCATTTCAACAGCATCGAGACGCTCTTCGAGCCTTTCAAAGCGGGCCTGCAGCCTTTCGACGAGATCATGGGAAGGTGCCTGCATCTGCTGCACATGCGCCACGTCCCGATCCCTTGAAAAAATGGTTGTCACCAGCAAAGCAGCCGCAAGTAAAAACAAGGCCCCGATTATCAATGGTTTTTTAGGGGCATTTTGCCAGAAGCCCCCTGAACTGCTTAACAGGCTTGGCGGACTTTCCTCCTCGAAATCATAATGGTCATCTTGTTTTTTTTCCATGGCAGCACCTTTTTTTTGAAGTAATATGTTGCTTTTCATTCCCTGTTTTCTTCACAAACCCGTCAACGCCGCCCAGAAAGCTCCCCCATCGTTTCAAGATGCTTTTCAATGAACCCGGCGCGGCCTGGAAGAAAAACAACGTTCCCGAAAGCACGTGATCCAGGACTTTTCTGAATGAAATAACGGATTGACAGGCCGTCATCTGTTTTGAAATAATTAAAACCGTTTTCCATCAACTTTTTGATTACTTGCAAACCAGCATGGGATCAGTTACATTTCATGTATTTAAAACGTATGGCACATTAATACCGTTGCCGTTTAAGGCTTTTTGAAACTCTACCATCATTTGGCACGCGGACAAAATGAAAAAATACAGTCATGATTTTGTTGAACGCTATGAGGGTTTTCTCGGTTTCGGGTGGGACAGGGAAACCGATGAAAACACGGTCATCTGTTACCTGCAGATGTTTGCCGACGATGATGTCGCGCAACGGATCACCCGGAGAATGACGGACGATGAACTGCTGGAGGTCCACAATCTCATTAACCGCCTGCTCGTAACGCATTTTGAGGAAACCGAATATCACAAGCTGTTCCTCAAGGATGACAACCACTGACGGTTGCGATCCGCAGGCTTCAAACATGGTGCTGAACAGCCGCACAGGAAGGAATTCAAACATGCTTACGGACACGCAATTGGATCGTTATGCGGACGTTCTCTTGTGGGGCCTGAAAATTGCCCGGCGAAAACCCATACGGAACACCGACACGGTCCTGATCCGATACGACCTTGGGGCCCTGAAGCTTGCCGAAAAGCTTTATGAGAAAATTCTCATCAGCGGTAGAAACCCGGTGCATCGAATGCTGCAGACGTCGTTTATGGAGCAGAAGACCTATGAAATTTCCAACAGCCGGCAATTGACATTCATCCCGCCAGGGGATGAAGTCCTCTACCGCCATTTGAACGGCAGTATCGTGCTGATTGCACCTGAATCGCTGACCCACCTGGCGCATATTGAGCCGGGAACCATCGCCAAATCCCTTAAGGCCCGGAAATTCCTCCGCGATATTCTGGACAAGCGTGAGGAAGACGGCGATTTCAGCTGGACCCTTGGCATTTATCCAACTGCCGTGCTTGCAGAACATGCCGGTATGACCCTTGAGGATTACAGCAAGCAGGTTACAAAGGCCTGTTTTTTAAACCGCAGCCATCCACTGGAACAATGGGAAGCCGTCTACAGGAAAGCCGCATCGATCAAGAAACGGCTCAACCGTCTGGGTATCAACACCCTGCACGTTGAATCCGACAATGTCGACCTGGTTCTCAAACAGGGCGAAAAGCGGCGCTGGATTGGCATATCAGGGCACAACATCCCCAGTTTCGAACTTTTTATTTCACCGGACTGGCGTGGCACGAAGGGTGTGTATCATGCGGACCAGCCTTCTTACCGGAGCGGTAACCGGATCGAAAACATCCGCGTTGAATTCCGGAAAGGAAAAGTGGTTGAAGCATCAGCAGAAACCGGCAACGACTTCCTGGTTAAACAACTGAAGATGGATGCCGGCGCCGGACGCATCGGCGAGTTCTCCCTGACTGACAGGACCTTTTCGAGCATCGACCGGTTCATGGCCAATACCCTCTACGACGAGAATTTCGGTGGCGCCTATGGGAACTGCCATATTGCCCTGGGCTCTTCCTATTCGGACACCTACAACGGCAACCCGGGCGACTTGACGCGGGATATGAAAAAGAAGTTGGGCTTTAACGATTCAGCGCTTCACTGGGACATTGTCAATACCGAAAAAAAGCGCGTTACCGCCCACCTGTCAGGCGGCGGCAAGACCCTTATTTACGAAGACGGTGAATTCGTCTGCATTTAAAACCCATACACCCGACAACTTGCACATATAACTTACAACCTACAACTTACAACTTACAACCTACAAC
>SLGU01000206.1 GCA_007136525.1 Desulfobacteraceae bacterium
GATTTGTTCTTTGCCCAAAGACGTGTGTCCGCTTGGGGCGTTTCTGTTTTTACCGGTCGTCCTCACCCGTTCCGGCGATGTATTTCTGAAGCCATGCCATAAGCCCTATAATGATGAACGCGGCCGGGGCCAGCAGCATGAAACCCATGTTCTCGTATCCTGCATCATAAAAGGACTGGGGAATGACAAAATACCCAAAAATGGACCCGGAGCCGAACAGTTCGCGCAGAAAGGCCACGGAAAGCAGCACAGAGCCGTAGCCGGCGCCGTTGCCGAGCCCGTCCATGACGGCCAGGTGCGGCGGGTTGGACATGGCAAACCCTTCCGTGCGCCCCAGGATGATGCAGTTGGTGATGATCAGGCCCACGAAAACCGACAGCAGGCGGCTGATTTCGTAATAATAGGCCCGTAAAAATTCGTCTGTCAGGATCACCAGGGAGGCGATAACCCCGAGTTCGACGATGATCCGGATGTTGCCGGGGATAATTTTCCGCATCAGGGAAATGATCAGGCTTGCCCCTGTAATGACGAAAATCATGGCAAGGGTCATGACGAAAGCGGTTTTCAGCTGGATGGTAACCGCAAGCGCCGAGCAGATGCCAAGCATCTGCATATTGATGGGGTTGTTGCTCCATGCGGGCTCGGCAAAGGCTTTAAATGTCTTTGTGCGCGTCAGTTTCATACCAGGAAACTCCCCTTCGTCCGTAGCGATTTATTCGCCGGGCATTTCGACCCGGTTGTCCCGGAACCGTATGGATACGGGCTCATATTTGGAAAGAATCTGTTTGAGTCCCTCGGACAGGTACTTGCCGGTCAGGGTCGCCCCGCTGATGCCATCCACGTAATGGGGCTTGTCCTCCTCGGGCACCTGTCGCTCCACTTCCCCCCGGGCGACCCGCACCGATACGAAGGTACCGTGTTTGTCCACAATTTTTTTCCCTACGAAATTTTCCTGAAACCACTGGCGCTCGATTTCACCGCCGAGTCCGGGCGTTTCAGAATGGCGGGTGATGGTAAACCCCTTCACGGTGGATCCGTCCTTGTCAATAGCCAGGTAGCCGTTGATCATTCCCCATACGCCCTGGGTGTCGATGGGGACGATATATGCATTGACGGCGTCGTTTTCAAGGTAGAGGTATATGGGGAGCACCGGTTCCGCGCCGATTTTGTCTTCTTTTACGATAATGCCGGTTTGCGCAACGCCGAAAAGTTCGATTTTTTCGTCGTAGATGGCAATGATTTCCTCGGGAGCGTAGCTTTTGTCCCGCGACACAAGGTTCACCGCCAACAGAACGTTTTTCTTGCGGTTGAGCTCCATGTTCCGCTGCTGCAGGGGCTGGAGGGCGGTTGCCGCCGTCGTCAGCAGGGTGCCCAGCACGATGCACATGCACACGGCGAAAACGATGGATTTTGCCATGTCAGACATTGGGAATCCTCCTTCTGATGCGCAGGCGTGTTTCCGCATATTCCATCAAGGGAGAAAAGATGTTCATAAACAGGATGGCAAGCATGACCCCCTCGGGAAATGCCGGGTTCACCACCCGAACCAGGACGGCTACCGCTCCGATTAAAAAACCGTAAATCCATTTGGAAGTATCGGTTCCGGGGGCGGTGACCGGGTCCGTGGCCATGTAAACGATGCCGAAGGCGAAGCCGCCGGTCACCAGGTGATATACGGGGTTGACGGAAAACCATGCCGGCAGGTCGGGTGATTGAAAATAATTGAAGAGCAGGCCTGTTGCAATCATACCGATGACGCCGCCTGCCATGATGCGGTAGCTGGCGATTCCCGTTGCAAGCAGGATCAATGCGCCGATGAGGATGCAGAGTGTCGAAGTCTCGCCGATGGAGCCGATGTGGTTGCCGAAAAAAAGGGTTTGAAAAGTGTAGCCGCTGTCGGCGAAAACAGCTTCGATGCGCGCCTTCGGGTCTGCCAGGGCGGCGACTGCCAGCGGAGTTGCGCCGGTTATGGCGTCAACGGCGTTCTCGGCCGACTCCCTGACCGCCACCCATACCCGGTCCCCGCTCATCTGCACCGGGTATGCGAAAAAAATGAACGCCCGGGCGGTGAGTGCCGGATTGAACAGGTTGCGGCCGGTTCCGCCGAATACTTCCTTGCCGATAACCACCCCGAAGGTGATTCCGGCCGCCACCTGCCACAGGGGGATAGTGGGCGGAAGGGTCAGGGGAAAAAGCAGCCCCGTGACCAGAAACCCTTCGCTGATGGGGTGCCGCCGGATGGCGGCAAAAAGCCCTTCCCAGAAAAGGCCGACCCCGTAAGAAACAATCACGATGGGCATCACGATAATAAGCCCTTCGCCAAACACGGATACAAAATCGGTGCTCAATCCCGAGGCGTTTCGCGCGTGGAAGCCCGTGTTGTAGATGCCGAAAAGAAACGGCGGCATAAGTGCCGCGAGCACAATGCTCATGTAGCGCTTCAGGTCGAGACTGTCCCGGATGAAAGGGTTTTTCTTCACAGGGATGGCCGGGTAAAGGAAAAAGGTTTCCGTGGCCTCGAAAAACGGCTTCAGCCGTTCCATTCGCCGCCCTTTTTCAAAATACGGGCGGGACCGGTCAAACAGATTGCGGAGTGGCTTTTCGATTCGCCCCATAGGTTAGATCCGATCCTCGTAATATGCACGACGGGTGGTTTTCAGGGTCTCGGCCAGTTCGATCTTGGCCGGGCATACATACGTGCAAAGGCCGCATTCCACGCAGTCGAGTAGGCCGTGCATGAGCGCTTCCTCGATTTCTTCGGCATAGACGCACTTGTAGGCGAACTGCACCATGATGTCTACCGGGCATACCTGCTCGCACTTGCCGCAGTTGATGCAGGCGCGCTCCTCGCCCCGCATGTCTGCTTTGGCTGCAAATTCTTTTTTTTGAAGGGCATACAGAAACGTTCGCGATGCGGTGGGCTTGCGGGTTCCCGGCCTCAGAAAGCCAAAAAGCTCGGGATCGGCTGCTTCCTCGATCAGGAGCAGCGATGTTTCGTAAAACCCCATGTATCCGTCCGGTTCAGCGGTTTGCCCCCGGAACAGCCCACCGGTGATCCACCTGCGGCTCCGGGCGGATTCCGGGTCCGGCAGAAGCGATGCAAGGGGGGCGCCCAGGCGGGTTTTCACGCACCGGCTGACGGCGGCGCTGCCGTTGTCTGAGGCGGATACGGCCATGATCCGGGATATGGGGTAGCGGCCGGATGCCATGCCTTCGGCCAGCAGGAGCACATCCTGGCCGTTCATGAACCACGCGCGGTTTTCAGATGCGGATTTTTTTGTGTGATAGAGCACTACTCCCGGATCTTCAGCCGGGTAAGGGCCGGCTGTCCGGTGGGTGATTATTGCCCGGATGTCGCGGCTTTCGACCGGTACCTGTTCACTTTCGCATACATAGACCGGTACGCCCAATCGCTCGAGTATCCGGATGCCTGAAACGAAAAGGGGTTCATTGCCATTAAGGTATACGGGCGACGGTACCTGGAAAGGATCGGCCGGGTCCAGGCATACCCACAGGGAAGCAGGCTTTTCATCCGGTGCGGCTATGCTCCGGTACGGCAGGCTGCGGACAAGCGGCCAAAGGCCGCGAACCGCGATAGCATCGATGAACTGTTCGCGGTCCATCCCCCTTGCCGATTTTTCATCCACGGGCTCAAAGTCCTCGTGTGCTTCCGTCTCCCCGGTTTCAATGACAATGCGCGTGATGGCGCGCCGATGGCCGTATTCGATGTCAATAACGGTGCCGCCGCCGGGTGACAGGAATCGCAGCCAGGGTTTTTTTTTGTCTTCGAAAAGGGGGGAGCCGATTTTGACGGCATCTCCCTTTTTTACCAGCAGACGCGGCTTGATCAGGGGGATATGGTCCGGCAATGCGGCCACGGCCTGAACCGCGGGCCCGTCTTCGATCGAAAGGGCGGGCCTTCCGGCAACATGAATGCCAAGGCTTTTTTTAATCGAGACGTTTTTCATCGGCGTATTCGTGTCCTTCCACTTGAACCTCAATTATGACGACTTCGCAAAAAGGCCAATATCTGCGTTACGCGCAATTTCCGAAGAATTTCATCACGTCAAAGGCGTGACTCAATTCTTCAAAAATTGCGCAAGCCTGGATCTTGGCCTTTTTTCAAAGTCGTCTGATCTCGACTTTTTACGGGTTCCTCAATTATAGTCCCGGTTCAAACAGGTTGCAAGCGACCGCTTTTTCTGAAATAATGCAGGCAATCATTTTCGGTGTCAAGGAGTTGTTATGCGACTGTATGCCGTCGCCGATATTCATGCCCGGCCCGCCCGGATCGCACGCGTGCGCGCGGGGGTGGAGAAATTCGAACCGGATATCCTGGTGGTCGCGGGAGATATCGGCAGCTACATTAATCCCAACGGCGTTTATTCTCATTTGAACGATCTGGGCATCCCGGTGTTGACGGTTCGGGGAAACTCCGACAGGCGATGGCATGACCAATGCCTTTACCGATATGAAAATATTACCTCCCTTCATATCCGGCCTTTGAGAATCCAGGGTATTTCTTTTGTGGGTATTTCAGGCGCGGTACCGGTGCCTTTCAGAACCCGGGTCGCCTTTCGCGAAAAGCGCCTCTTTGAGGCGGCGGCCAGCGTCATTTCTGACGAAACCATCCTGGTTGTCCATCCGCCGCCTTTCGGAACCCTTGACCGGGTCCTCGGCCGGCTGAGCGCCGGTTCAAAAGGCGTGGCGCGCCTGGTTGCCGCCCGCAGGCCCCGGATGGTTCTGTGCGGCCATATCCATGAGCATACCGGGGTTGAGAAGACGGGCGATACACTGGTTGTCAACTGTTCCATTGCCCACGCTTCAAATGGGGCCGTCATCGATTTTGAAGGTCCTGCCGCGGTTCTTCAAGAGCGGATGACAGGGGGTGGGGCTGAACTCCTTGAGGCAGACGAACTGGATGTGTCCTTCCGCTTCCTCACCGGCGTGGAGGATACGGACGCCAAAGGAGTACTTAGCCTCAGCGACCGCGTGACTGGGGAGTTCATCCTCGAGGTGAATGCCGAAGCCGATCGCATCGCCCCGTTTGTCAGAGTAGCACGGCGCTACGGGAAACTGCCAGATGCTGAGTCGCGTTATCGCGTCGTCGTTCGGATCGATGGCGAGGATATCGTCGAATACGAAAAACGCACCTTTCTCCTGTATAATGCCGACGGCAATCTGTTGCGAGACCAGAGCTTGATCCCGAGCGGCGTGGAACTATAATCACTCCCGGGAC
>SLGU01000085.1 GCA_007136525.1 Desulfobacteraceae bacterium
ATTCCATACCTCCCTTCCCGAATCGCCGTGATCAGCTCTCCCACGGGTGCGGTTGTCCATGATATCATCCGCATCATTCACCGGCGGTTCCCGGATATGCCCATTGACATCATCCCCGTGAAAGTCCAGGGTGACGGCGCTGTTGAGGATATTGTATCCGCACTTCGCCTGGCATCGGTTGAAACCGGTGCAGACACGATCATTGTCGCCCGCGGCGGTGGTTCCCTTGAAGACCTGGCGGCGTTTAACAGCGAAGCCGTTGCCAGGGAAATTTTTGCATCCGACATCCCGGTTATATCCGCTGTGGGCCATGAAACCGATTTTACCATCGCCGATTTCGTGGCCGACCTGAGAGCGCCCACGCCGTCTGCCGCAGCCGAGCTGGCCGTTCCCGTAAAAACCGACCTCATGTACACCGTTCAAACCTATACCCGGCGCCTGGCATCGCGGATGCAGCGGCTTGTTGAAGACGAACGGGTGAAAACCCATAAACTCTCAAAGCGGCTGGTTCACCCACGGCGCAGGTTGGACGACATGATGCTGCGCCTTGACGACCAGAGTACCCGTATGATCAATGCCGCCCGCAGCATGGTTTCTCATCAGAAGCAGCGGCTTACATGGCATACCGGCCGACTCCAGTCCGCATCCCCGTCCAGGCAGGCGGTCCGGCTGAGAGACAGCCTGCAATACAGCCTGACCCGAATGGAAACGGCAATGCGCTCATTTCTACAGCACCGGAGAACCCGGTCCGAAGCCCTTTTATCCCGTATGTACAGCCTGAATCCAAAAGCCGTGCTCGACCGGGGCTACAGCATTGTCCGCAGAATCCCGGATCAAACGGTGGTTTTCCGTACAGGCCAGGTGAAAACCGGGCAGAATGTCGAAGTGATCGTCTCCGACGGTACCCTGACCTGTCGTGTTGAAGAAAAGGAATAAACAATGGCAAAAAAATCATTTGAAGAAAACATGGCGCAGCTTGAAAAGATCGTTGAAGATCTCGAAGCCGGCAACCTGCCCCTTGAAAAAGCATTAAAACGGTTTGAGGAAGGCATGGCCCTGTCCCGGGCCTGCTTTGAAAAGCTCGATGAAACAGAGAAAAAAATATCACTGCTCATAAAACAGCAGGACGGCTCGCTAAAAAGAACCCCGTTTGAATCTGAATCGCGAAACGGCCTTGACGATGAATCAGAAGCCCAATAGCACGGATGCGACCGCATCATTTGACCTGGGTGCATACCTGGAGCGCCGGCGCCGCATGATCCACCAGCGCCTTGAAATGTACCTGCAGTACCACAAGACCGATGACCCGGCATCATCGCGCTTGTATGACGCCATGCATTACAGCCTCATGAGCGGCGGCAAGCGTCTCAGGCCGGTGCTTTGTTTGGCTGCGGCGGAATGCGCCGGGGCCGGCGAATCAGGGCCGGTAATGCGTACGGCCTGCGCCCTTGAAATGATCCACGCCTATTCTCTTGTCCACGATGACCTGCCGGCCATGGATGATGATGACCTGCGCAGAGGCACGGCGACGTGTCACATCCGGTTTGACGAGGCAACCGCCATTCTTGCCGGGGACGCCCTGCTGACACTGGCGTTTGAAATACTGTCGGCGCCATCTCCGGATGCAGAAATCGACGGTTTGTCGCCTTCATTGCAGCTTCACATCATCGCAACCCTTGCCAGGGCAGCCGGCAATCGCGGCATGATCGAGGGGCAGATGCTCGATATGCTGGCCCAGGGAAAAACGGATACATCGTTGAAATCGCTCCGGAAAATCCATGAAAGCAAAACCGGCGCCATGATCGAGGCCGCTGTTGTCTGCGGCGCCCTTGCCGGCGGCGTAACAAAAGCCGGGATTGAAGCGTTGAAAATATATGCCCGCAGTATCGGCCTGGCTTTCCAGGTCGCCGATGACATCCTGAACGTCGAGGGTGATCCGGCAGCCATGGGTAAAGCCACCGGGACCGATCAGAAACACCGGAAAGCAACCTACCCGTCCCTCATGGGGCTGGAACAATCAAAAAATTTCGCTGGTGAACAGGTCGCTAATGCCTTGCAGTCTCTTTCAATTTTTGATAACAAGGCAGATCCGCTTCGTTCGCTTGCACGATATATCATTGAAAGAAAAAGGTAATTTTTTGGCCCTGCTCGACGACATCAATTCACCGGCGGACCTGAAACGGCTTCCCCGGTCTGAACTGCACCAGTTGGCGCTGGAGATCCGGCAGCTCATTGTGGACGTGGTGTCCAAAACCGGGGGGCACCTGGCTTCTAACCTGGGCGTGGTGGAACTGACCATCGCGCTCCATTACGTGTTTGACGTCCCCAGGGACAAGATCGTGTGGGATGTAGGGCATCAGGCGTACACCCACAAGATTCTCACCGGCAGGCGGCAGCGCTTTCCCACCCTTCGCCAGCATGGCGGCCTGTCCGGGTTCCCCCGCATATCGGAAAGCCCGTGCGACGCCTTTTCCACCGGTCACAGCGGAACATCCATTTCCGCAGGCCTGGGCATCACGTGTGCAAAGCATCTTAAAAAAGAAAACGACAAGGTCATCTGTGTTATCGGCGACGGCTCCATGACGGCCGGGCTGGCCTATGAGGGACTGAACCATGCAGGCGACCTGGACAAGGACCTCATTGTCATCCTCAACGACAACGAACTGTCCATATCCCCCAATGTCGGCGCCCTTTCATCACTGTTGAGCCGGACGTTTTCCTCCCGGTACCTCCAGGACTGGCGAAAGGAAATCGGGGAAATCCTGAGATCGCTGCCAAAGATCGGAAACGATGCTTATCACCTGGCCAAACGCGCCGAAGAATCCTTCAAGGCCCTGGTCACACCGGGCATGCTCTTCGAGTCCTTCAATTTTTCCTATTTCGGCCCCATCAAGGGGCACCGCCTCGACCAGTTGATCGATATCCTGACCAATATCAAGGACCAGAATGACCCGGTGCTGCTCCATGTGGCCACCACCAAGGGGAAAGGATATCCACCGGCGGAAAAATATCCCGTATATTTTCACGGTGTCGGCTCTTTTGAAATCAAGACCGGCAACAACCTCAACGGCAGTCGCGCTGAATCCTACACCCAGATTTTCGGCGAAACCATGGTTGAGCTGGCTGGGGAAAACGAAATGATCGTTGCCGTGACCGCGGCCATGCCCGAGGGAACCGGCCTGGCCCCCTTTGCCGACCAATATCCGGACCGTTTTTTTGACGTGGGCATTGCAGAGCCTCACGGCGTGACTTTTGCCGGGGGGATGGCGACAGAAGGGTTTACGCCCGTGGTCGCCATTTACTCGACCTTTCTGCAGCGCGCGTATGACCAGGTTCTGCACGACATCTGCCTTGAATCCCTGCACGTGGTTTTTGCGGTGGACCGCGGCGGCATTGTCGGGGAGGACGGCCCCACCCATCACGGCATTTTTGACCTTGCCTTTCTTCGGGGATTGCCCAACATGGTGGTCATGGCGCCGAAAGACGGAAAAGAGTTCAAGCAGATGCTTCGTTTTGCAGTGTCTCATGACGGACCGGTTGCGGTGCGGTATCCAAGGGGAGCGGCCGTCAATATCACGGTTTCGGACAACGATGAGGATCAGGAATCCGTCATTGCCCTGGGAAAGTCTGAAATCCTTGTACGAGGGGACGACCTTGTTATTTTTGCAATCGGCTACAGCGTCCTGGAATCCTTTCTTGCGGCCCAAATACTGGCCAAAGAGGCAAATATTTCCGCCACCGTTGTCAACTGTCGGTTTGTCAAGCCCCTGGACCGGGAGCGGATCATTTCCCTGGTGAAAAAAATTCCACGGGTTATCACTGTTGAAGAAGGCGTTCTGGCTGGGGGGTTTGGCAGCGCAATTATCGAATGCCTTTCTGATGCCGGGATAACCGGTTATGCCCTCAAACGCATCGGCATCGACGATACTTTCGTTGAGCACGGGGCCAAATCAACCCTGCGCGCCAAGTATGGCCTTGATGCCGACGGCATCGTCAAGGCGGCCAGGCAGCTTGTTTCATCCGTCAAGTGAGCGGCAACGGCGGACATAAGGGCAGCAAATCCGAAAAAATGCCGAAAAAACGGCTGGACGGCCTTGTCGTCGAACGGGGGCTTGCAGAAAGCCGCGCCAGGGCGCATTCACTCATCATGGCAGGCAGCATCCTGGTCAACGACGCGCCCGTTGACAAACCCGGCGCATACATCAGCCAGAATGCCGTCATTACCTCACGGGCGGATGACCTGCCCTATGTCAGCCGGGGCGGCCTCAAGCTTGCCCATGCCCTGGACGTTTTTGACATAGACGTCAGCGGTGCGGACTGCCTGGATGCAGGGGCGTCAACCGGCGGATTCACCGACTGCCTGCTTCAACGCGGCGCAAAAAGCGTTGTGGCCGTGGATGTGGGCTACGGCCAACTGGCATGGAAACTCCGTAATGACCCGCGGGTGCAGGTTATTGAACGGACCAATATCCGTTACATGACAAAAGCGGACCTGCCCTGCCCTTTTGACATCGTGACCATCGACGTCTCGTTTATTTCGCTTAAGATCGTGGTCCCTGTGGTGAAGGATTTTCTATTGCCCCGAGGGCGAATTCTGGCCCTGATCAAGCCCCAGTTCGAGGTCGGTAAAGGGCAGGTGGGCAAAGGGGGCGTCGTTAAAGACAGCGCCCTTCATGAGGCCGTCCTCCTTGATCTTGAAGCTTTTTTCACGGATGAATGCCAACTGACCTGCCTTGGCGTAACCCCTTCCCCTGTCGAGGGGCCCAAGGGGAACCGGGAGTTCGTCATGCTTTTGGCTAATTGGTCGTGGACATAAATACAGCGGCATTCGATGGCCGATGCATCCCGTCCCGACGGCGTTGCTCGGCGCTCACATACGCCCGGTATTCTCGCTTCTCGCGCCTTGCGGGACGGGCGCCCCGACCATCTCGATGCGTCACTGTATTTATGCCCACGACCACCAAGAATTCGGGTTGATGACCCATTTCAACGTTTTACGGTTGATTTTTTTGGGTCGAACTTATAAGAAGATTAAGTTCTCGATTTTACCAAGACAACCGTTCTTTTTGCATAAATCCAGCAACAGAGAGGAGTTAAAAGCCAAATGACTGAAAAACTTAGAAACGTTGTGCTGGTCGGGCACGGCGGTTCC
>SLGU01000191.1 GCA_007136525.1 Desulfobacteraceae bacterium
CAGAGGGCTGCACCGTGATGGTCCCCTTCCAGGACCCGGAAAACGTGGGCACGGTGATCCGCTCGGCGGTCGCTTTCGGGGCTTCCCGGATCATTCTGCTGGCCGAAGCAGCCCATCCCTATCACCCCAAGGCAATGCGGGCATCCGGCGGGGCCGTGCTCAAGGCCGAGCTGTTCATGGGGCCTTCCATCAATGACATTCCGCCGGGACTGCCGTTGGTATGCCTGTCAGGGGATGGGGAAGATATTGGAAAGTTTAAATTCCCCAAAGCCTTCGGCCTGCTTGCCGGCATCGAAGGGGCGGGTATACCCGAGCGCCTCCGCAAAAACGCCGTGTCCATTCCCATCCACCCGGCGGTCGAGTCCCTGAACGCGGCAACGGCTGCGGCCATTGCCCTGTATGAGTGGGCGAAAAATGTTCAAAAATAACAATATGGCACTTGTTGCCGTGCATCGAAGTATAACGTTTTATAATAATTGAAAGAATTTACTATTCAATGTTCCTTCCGGCCACAAGAAAAGAGATGAAAGCCCTGGGGTGGGATTCGCTGGACGTCATCCTGATCACCGGCGATGCCTACATCGACTCCCCCTTCTGCGGCGCTGCCGTGATCGGGAAAGTGCTTGTATCGGCAGGGTATCGTGCGGGCATTATCGCCCAGCCGGATTTGAACGGCGAGCAGGAGATCGCCCGCCTGGGCGAGCCGAACCTCTTCTGGGGGGTGAGCGCCGGGTCCATGGATTCCATGGTGGCCAATTACACGGCGTCAAAAAAGTTCCGGAAATCCGACGACATGACGCCGGGCGGGCAAAACACGCGGCGGCCGGACCGGGCAACCATCGCGTATACCAACCTGATCCGCCGGTATTTTAAAAACACCCGGCCGATCGTCCTGGGCGGGATCGAAGCCGGCCTCAGGCGCATCTCCCATTATGATTTCTGGGACGATGCCATCCGGCGATCGGTCCTGTTTGACGCAAAAGCAGACCTGCTTGTTTACGGCATGGGTGAAAATGCCGCGGTGGAAATCGCAGGGCGTCTTACCAAGGGGCTTTCGACCGAAGGCATCCGGGGAACCTGCGAGATCAGGCGCGAGCCACCGGCGGGATATATTGAACTGCCTCCCCATGATGTTGTATGCCGGGACAAAGACGCCTTTTCCCGCATGTTTGAAACCTTTTACCACAACAGCGACCCGATTTCCGCAAAAGGGCTTTTTCAAAAACAGGATACACGGTACCTGGTCCACCACCCGCCGCAGGCCCCGCCGGACACACCGGAACTGGACCGCATCCATGAACTGGGCTATGAACTGGACGCGCACCCGATTCACCAAAATGACGGCCAGGTCCGGGCGCTTGACACCATACGCTTTTCCATCACCACCCACCGGGGCTGCTACGGGGAATGCCGGTTCTGCGCCATTTCCGTCCACCAGGGGCGAACCGTTGTCAGCCGGAGCGAGGCATCCATCCTGAGGGAAGCCCGGCACATGGCCGGCCACCCCCTTTTCCGGGGGATCATTCGGGACGTGGGAGGCCCCACGGCCAACATGTACGGCGTAGAATGCGACATCAAGCGCAAAAAGGGCATCTGCCGAAACAAACGGTGCCTTGCGCCCCGCTTGTGCAAGCACCTCCCGGTCAATCACCTGAGACAGATCCGGCTGCTGCAGAACATCCGCGATATCGAAGGAATAAAAAAAGTGTTTATCGGTTCGGGCATTCGCCACGATATGGTTGTGGCAGATAAAACCTGGGGGCAGAAATACCTGGAGGAAATCGTGGGCCATCACGTGTCCGGACAGCTCAAGATCGCGCCGGAACACTCTGAAAATCATATTCTTTCGCTGATGGGAAAACCGGAAATCGAGCAGACCCGGACCTTCATATCCCGCTTCGAGCTGGCCGTGAAAAAAACCGGCCAAAAGCGGTACCTGACCTGTTATTTCATCGCCGCCCACCCGGGATGCACCATGGCGGACATGCGCCAGTTGAAGCAGTTTACCCGGCGCACGCTTAAATTCACACCGGAGCAGGTCCAGATATTTACCCCCACCCCGGCCACGTTTTCAACGGTGATGTACTGGACCGAAAAAGAATCCGACAGCGGAAAACCGCTGTTTGTGGAAAAAGACCGCGCAGAGCGGGAAAAGCAGAAATTTGCGATTAAAGAGAAATAAGCGCTTTTTCAAAACCACAGATGGCGTTTTTAATCGGCTTTTACCAGTAAAACAGGGGATACGGCCTGCAGCGCAGGTACGGGTCGGGCCAGGGATGAAACGGGTCATCATGATAATACCTCGAAGGCGCCCGTGGGGCCTGCCACAGGTAAATCTCACGGGCGTCAAGCAGGGGCATGAAAATGGTGTGCCCATTGACCCGTGCCGGCTCCCGGCCCCGGACAGTCCCGGCAACGGTTATTTTCCGCCCTTTTTCATACACCGCCGGATCAAGGAAACCGTCGTAAACCACCACGAACCGGCCTTCGGACAGGTCCCGGTCCCTGGGTTCGTCGCGCACGGTGAGCGGCGCCTGGAGGACCAGCATCCGCGTTTGATCCTCAAGGTTTCGGGTTTCAAGGATATACCCGCCAGCGATAACCGTTCTTTCGGCGTATTGATCCGCATCCTTTTTCAACAATCGAAAGGGGATATCGGTTTCAGCGTCCCTGCGGACATCCCTGGACATGACGGAGCAGGACGCCAGCAGCATCCCTGCAATGGCGCATAACAGGATAGCCGCTACCGGGTTGAATACTGTTCGAATTTGTTTCATCGTACATCCCCCGCTATGGCATATGTTTTTTTTGCTTACAGGGTACAGATTTTCAATCTGCCTCCCGGGTTGAATTCGCTCCCCCGATAGTTGGCCTTCGGCTCGGCCTTCCCCGGGGGTTTTGCTTCGACCCGGGAGACAGACTGAAAGTCTGTCCCCTGGGGGTTCTGCAAATTCGACCCCGATAACTACCCCGACCCCGAAAGGCTGAACAACCTTTTGGGGGAAATTGTCCTTTTGAAAGACGATAGCCAACAAGCTTTTCGTGTCCAGGCGGCAGTTTATTCCGACTCCGATTTCGATTTCGATCCCGATTTCGATTTCGATTTCGATTATTCCAACCGGTTAAGACGGCCGCCCGGCAATGTCACAGCCAATTCCGCACCGCCGGCATGAAATGGGTCAGGCCTTCCAGCACGCCTGCCGCATAGTTGCCATTCATCCCCATAAACCCGCCTTCCGCAAGGTAAAGCGTAAATTCATTCCCTTTCCGGGACGCAATCTCGATTGCCTGCCGGCAGACATCCTCCGAGGCGTTTCGGACAAGCACTGCATTCAATCCGCTGGTCAGGGCAGGCAGGTCGTTCCCTGAATCCCCCGCATACACAACCCTGGATGCATCGATCGAATATTTTTCGATTATGTAATAAATAGCATGCACCTTCGTGGCCCTTTCGGGCAGCACGTCCACGAGGCCGATGTCCGCCATTTCATCGATGCTGGCAACAATGCTTGCCCGAATCCCGTTTTCCAGCAGGGTTGCTTTCATTTTTTCCGCCAGGCCCTCCAGATCCAGCCCGGAATCGCAATAAAAGCTGAGTTTGAATGCTTTCTGCTTTTCTTCCGCCTGCAGGCGCAGCACCTTGAAATCCATAAGCATTTTTAACAGATCGTGCCTTTTGTTGCCGTTCCAGTCCGCAGCGATCTCTTCCTGCCAGTCCTGCCACGGGTCAAATTGAGGACTGTCCAACGTACCGGCCACGGTGTATATGGCGGTCCCCACATCGCCAACCGCGATGTCGGGCAGGGGCAGGTCCCAGGTTTTCAGGGCCTCCGCAATAAGACCGGTGTCCCTTCCGGTGGCATAGACCAGGATCAACTCGGGCCGCTGTGCCAGACGGCGCAGGAAAGGCCTTGCATCCGGCGATTCCGGCTGGAAGCCGTTTGGAATCAGGGTGCGGTCAAGATCGCTGCAAAGCATGATTTTATCACTGTGCTGCGCCGTCATGGGTTTCGCTCCGAATTTTCAGATGGGTTCGCGTCAAAAAAACATTTCTTTACCTGGTATTATTATACATCACGGCGCCGGCTTCAAGCGCGGCTCGAAAAAACGAACCCCTTAAACGCCGCTGCGCTGAAAAAAGTCCCGAGGCGCATGAAGTTCCGGCAACCTGAAAAACGTGTTGACAACGACGGATCAAGTCACTATTTTGTTATGCGCATATGCTCAGATAATATATACCGGGCAGCTTGCGCTCCGGCATCGGGTGCGTGGCGCATCAATCCGCAGCCCAACCAACGCTTTGAACATTTACCATATATAAGGAGAAAAAAATGAACACACTGATCGCTGTGCCGTCGGAAATGCCCGGCGGACTTGATGCGCCCCTGGGCGCACACTTCGGCCATTGCGAACTCTACACGCTCGTTTCGGTAACAGGCGATGAAATCAAAAATGTCGCGGTCATTCCCAATATCCCTCATGAACAGGGCGGCTGCATGGCGCCTGTCCGATACCTGGCGGAAAAAGGCGTTGACAAGCTCATCGCCGGGGGCATGGGGATGCGCCCGCTGATGGGTTTTAACGAAGTGGGTATCACGGTTTACCACGGCGGCCCGGCCCGGGCGGTAGGAGATGCAGTCAGCGCCCTGATCCGGGGAAGCCTGCAGCAGTTCTCAATTGAACATACCTGCGGTGCTAAAGATCCGGCCCACCAGTGCAGCGGCCATTAGCATAACAAAACTCTGCTGAACAACGCACGAAAACGCGCCATCACTCCTGCGCGCCTTTGGGGACGGCTTGGGGGCCGTCCCCAAAGGCATAATCATAAAAAAGGGGGGCGGAATTGAATCCCACCCCCCTTCTTTGCGTATATCGTTCAGGGTATCCGATATCATTCTTTATGAATCCCTGAAAAATCGCGATCAAGACTTTGGAAAAAGGCCTAAAGCTAAGGCTTACGCAATTCCGAAAAATTTGCGAAGCCGTCAGTCCTGGCCGCGCGCAAAAAGCGGTATTACCCATCCTTCGGGGTCTTCCATACGTCCATATTGGATGCCGGTTATGGTGTCGAAAAACTTTTTCGCCCACATGCCCACTGAACCGTCTCCGATTGAAACAACCGTGTCCTTGTACTTGATTTCGCC
>SLGU01000114.1 GCA_007136525.1 Desulfobacteraceae bacterium
AACCGGCATGCCGATCAACATTAAAAAGGGACAATTCCTTGCGCCCTGGGACATGGAAAATGTTGTCAACAAGGCAAGGGCATCCGGAAACCGCAAGGTAGTTCTGACGGAACGGGGAACCATGTTCGGGTATAACAACCTGATCGTCGACATGAGAAGCATCGGGATCATGAAGAAATTCGGATGCCCGGTCGTTTTTGACGCCACCCACAGTGTTCAACTCCCCGGCGGCGCCGGATGCGCCTCCTCCGGACAGCGCGAACACGTTCCGGCGCTGGCCCGCGCTGCCCTTGCAGCAGGCGCGGACGCTATTTTTCTTGAAGTTCACCCCGACCCGGACAGCGCTCTTTGCGACGGGCCCAACAGCATGCCCTTGAATGCCGTTGAAATTCTTTTAAAAGACCTTTGCGCTGTCAACAGCGCGTTAAAGCGATAAAAATATCCGTACAGTAAAATGAATTATCGAATGATGAACCCGTTAAAGTCGAGATCAGACGACTTTGAAAAAAGTCCAAAATCAAGGATTGCGCAATTGTTGAAGAAGTGAGCGTACTTAGCCGTACGTGAGATTCTTCGAAAATTGCGCGTAACGCAGATATTGGACTTTTTGCGAAATCGTCACCGAATAACCGTGTCAAACCGCTTATGAATGTATTATATTTTTAACTATGACTGACATCAGGCTTGCCAGGATCAAATTGCTGCTGATGGATGTGGATGGCGTTCTGACCGACGGGTCCATCGCTTATACGGGCGACGACATGCAAACCATGATTTTCAATGTAAAGGATGGTTTCGGACTCAGAATACTCATGGGTGCAGGCATTGTTGCCGGGGTAATAACCGGCCGAAAATCAAGCGCTCTTTCCCGCAGGATGCGGGAACTGGGCGTCGGGTTTTGCTTTGACGGGGTTGCTGACAAGGTTCCCGTATTGAACCGGATACTTCAGGAAACGGGATGCCGCGCTGAAGAAACAGCTTACATCGGCGATGACCTGCCGGATCTATCGATCATGAAAATGGTGGGCGTACCCATTGCCGTGGCGGACGCAGTCCCCGAAATCCAGGAGTGCGCTGCGATTATAACCGTGAAGCCCGGTGGGAAAGGCGCTGTGAGGGAAATATGTGACGCCATACTTCAGGCCAAAGGGCTCTGGACGGACCTTTTAGAAAAGTGGCAATAGTCTCCCCAAAAAAGCATACCGGAACAAGGCGCATCAGAACGGTGCTCCTGCTGGGCATCATCCTCGTTACCGGTATTCTGGCCGGGATCTTTTTTAACTACCGGTATTGGGACGGGCCTTCAGAAAAACCGGACCCCCCGGAAGAAACCGACGCAACGTTCACCATCAGCCGGTTTGAGCATACCGCGATGAAAGACGGTGAAACGCAATGGACACTTAAAGCGGATTCGGCAAAGCTTTTTTCAGAAAACCGGAAAGCCGTATTAGACCATGTTGAAACGGAATTCTTTACTGATGGCGGCGAGCGTATCCGGATGAGGGCAGACAATGGTGAATTGGACATGGCCTCTAAAAATGTAAGGGCCTGGAACCAGGTTGTCGTCATCCATCCTGAATACAGGCTGACGACCGAAACCTTGAATTATCATTACGACTCCCGTATAATGATCATAGATGCACCGCTGGAAATTGAAGGGGCACGCCTGCTGTTCAGGGCGGATTCCGGGTATTTTGAAATGGACGCTCAGACAGCAAGATTCGAAGGGAACGTAGAAGGCTGGTTTAATGAAACAATTCTTCCATAAAATTTTTTCCTTTCGCGCTTCTGAAGGATTAGCTGTCGTTTTAACCGGATTTATCCTGTTTTTTTCAACTGCAGCCGCCGACCGGGCGCACGGCATGACGGTAGACGGTGAATCAAGGGTCCATGTTACAGCGGATCGCCTTGTATCCAGGCAGGCTGATCGGGTCGTGGAATTCTCCGGCAATGTCCGTGCCACCCAGGCGGGCACGATCATCACTGCCGATACCCTGACGATCGTTTTCAGGGACGGCGCCCGACCTCCGGCGGAAGCAGACGATCGGGCGGATTCCCTTGAAAAACTGTCAGCGGCCGGCAACGTTCATATTCTCCATGAGAATTGGGAAGCCTCCTGCGACGAGGCAATATACACGTCATCCGACGAACTGCTGGTGCTCATGGGAGACAACGTCGAGATCAAAGAAGCGGGCCGGTCCATATCGGGCCGGGAGGTCGTGTTCAACAGGCAAACCGGTGAAATTAGCGTGAGTGGAAAGGCCGGAACGCGCGTGGAGGCAATCTTCGATTACACAGGGGAGACAGGGGTTCTTCCCGGCACGATCAACCGGGAAGGCGGCAGATAACATTCGCAATGACCACTCTTTCGCTTCAAAAGCTTGTTAAAAAATACCAGAAAAGAAAGGTTGTCGACGGGGTTGACCTTGAAATAGACAGCGGCGAGGTTGTCGGGCTGCTCGGACCCAACGGAGCAGGGAAAACCACAACGTTTTACATGACCGTTGGCATGATCCGGCCTGACAGCGGCGGGGTATTTCTCGACAGTGATGAAATCACCCATTACCCCATGTACCTGCGCGCAAGAAAAGGGGTCGGGTATCTTCCCCAGGAGGCGTCGGTTTTTAAAAAACTGACCGTTTGGGAAAATCTCATGACGATTATCGAGACCCTTCCGATTTCCGGCAGAGACCAGGCGGATAAAGCGGACGCACTGCTCGGAGAACTTGGCATCGCGCATCTCAGAAACCAGAAAGCCGCCGTGCTTTCAGGCGGTGAAAGACGAAGGCTGGAGATCAGCCGCGCGCTTGCAACGGATCCCGCTTTTATCCTGCTCGACGAGCCGTTTGCCGGAATCGATCCGCTTGCTGTGATTGACATTCAGAATATTATTTTTCACCTTTCCAGGCGGGGAATCGGTGTACTGATATCGGATCATAATGTCAGGGAAACACTGGGTGTCTGCAACAAGGCCTATATTTTAAACAATGGCCGGGTGATCGAATCCGGATCACCTGAAAAAATCGCCAGCAGCCCGACCGCTCGTGAAATTTACCTTGGGAACCGGTTTACACTTTGAATATGGCATTTGAACTTCAACAGAACCTGAAACTGCAGCAGCAGCTGGTCATGACGCCACAGCTCCAGATGGCGATCAAACTGCTGCAACTGTCCCGCCTTGAGCTCGTTCAAATGGTCCGCCAGGAAATGGAAAACAATCCGACACTGGAAGAGACCGAAAATGTCGAGCCTGCAGAAGAGCTGCAGGAACCCGCCGTAGAAGCGGCGCCCAACTCGGAAGTCACTATATCTGAAAAATTCGATGAACGCCTGGACTGGCATCATTACATGGACGAATACAGCTCTACCGGAAAGGTTCATTTTGAGTCTGAAACCAGGGAATCACCCAACTACGAGGCTTTTACTTCCAGCAAGGCCACGCTTGCCGACCACCTCCGGTGGCAGCTTCTGATGACGCAGCCCTCATCCGAAGAAGAAATGATCGGGAGCATGATCATCGGCAATTTGAACAAGTTCGGATTCATGGCGGACAGCATACCGGAAATCGCTGAAAATGCAGGCGTTTCCGTGGATATGGTCGAAGCGGTGCTCTTGCGGATGCAGGACTTTGACCCCCCCGGCATTTGCGCGCGGAGCCTGGGCGAATCGCTGTTGATACAGGCCAGGCAGCTCGGCATCGATACGCCCCTGATCACCGGATTAATTTCCAATCACATGAAAAACCTCGAAAACAAGCGGTATTCCATAATTGCCAAGGAACTGAAGACCAGTGTCAATGCGATTATTGCTGCAGTTGAAATAATCCGCACTCTGGATCCCCGCCCCGCCGACCGGTACGGCGATGAGGAAGAGCAGATCTACATACTTCCGGATGTATATGTCCGGAAAGACGGCGATGAATATGTTGTTTTTCTCAGTGACGACGACATACCGCAGCTTCATATCAGCAGCTATTACAAAAATGCCGTCCGCAAGGGGGAGCGGATCAACCGGGAAACCCGGTCTTACCTTAAGGACCGTCTTCGTTCAGCAGAATGGCTGATTAAAAGTATTCAGCAGCGCAAGAAAACCATTTTCAACGTTATGACCAGCATTGTCAAATTCCAACGCGATTTTTTCGACTTTGGGATCGCCAACCTTAAACCCATGGTGCTGCGTGATGTCGCGGAAGATATCCAGATGCATGAATCAACGATCAGCCGGGTAACCACAAACAAGTATGCCCATACACCTCACGGCATCTTTGAACTGAAGTTTTTTTTCAACAGTTCCATTAACCGCTCCAACGGCGAAACCATTGCTTCAGCCTCGGTTCAGGAGGAAATCCGCAGGATCGTTTCAATCGAGAACCCCAGAAAACCGTTCAGTGATCAGAAAATATCCGATCAACTGGTCAGTCAATCAGGGATAGAGATAGCCCGGCGCACGATCGCCAAATACAGGGAGATGATGGGCATTCTGCCATCAAGTAAACGCAAACAACTATAAGGAGGCAGGGACCTATGCAAACTTCGGTAACCTTCAAGAACCTCGAACCCTCCGATTCACTGAAGGACTATGTCACCAACAAACTCAACCGCATGGACAAGCTGATGGACAACACTGCAGAGGCCCAGGTTGTCTTAAGTGTTGAAAAAATTCGCCATTACACCGAAATCCGCCTGAAGGGGGACCGATTGAACATCGTGTGCCGGGAAAAAGCAAGCGATATGTATTCCGCCATAGACCTGGCCCTTGACAAACTCGAAAAACAGCTGAAAAAACAAAAGGAAAAAATCAAGAATCACCGCCAGAGCAAGGGGGGTGAATCCGTAAGGGATATGAATCCAGGTGCTGAACTGGAAATTGAAACACCCGAAATCCATATTCAAAGCATCGAATACAAACCAATGGATATCGAGGAAGCCAGCATGCAGCTGGAACTGACGTCCGACAACTTTCTGGTGTTTACAAACGCCCGGACCAACCGGGTCAACGTTCTTTATCGACGTAAAAACGGGGATTTAGGGCTTATTGAACCCCTTTGAAGCATCTGCGATGATTTCC
>SLGU01000230.1 GCA_007136525.1 Desulfobacteraceae bacterium
AAGAAGTCATGGTTATTTTAAACCCGCCGGTGATTGACATCATGGATGACTGATCGGCCGTGACATGATTTATTTGAAAACAAGGTAGACGCATTCGTAAAAAATATCGATCAGACGACTTTGAAAAAAGTTCAAGATCAAGGCGCGAGCCATTTTTGAAGAATTGATAGTACTTATGTGTACGTGAGATTCTTCGGAAATGGCGCGTAACGCAGATATTGGACTTTTTGCGAAGTCGTCAAGGTTCAATTTGGCAGCGATGAATCCATGCAATACCTTTTCTACCTCCTTTTGTGTCTTTTTATAATTGTTCTGCAGACCACCATGATGCCGAACAGTTTCGGATCCCTGCGGTTTTATGACCTGATCATCCCGGTTGCCATCTACTTCAGTCTTTATCGTCCCCTTCGCGAAGGGTTCCCGGTACTTTTTCTGACGGCCATGGCAATGGATATGATCTCAGGGGCGCCGACAGGCATATACCTGACAACATACATATGGCTTTTTCTCGCTTTTCGCCAAACCTGGCGCTTTTTTGATGTCAAGCACAGCCATTTTTACCCGGTCCTCGTGGTTATCGGCGTTCTTTTCCAGTTGTTGATTTTCTGGGTTGCCATCAGTATTCGTGCCGGTCATATTGTATTTACCGAAGACGGTATACGACTGGTTTTCTTTCAGGTCTTTCTGGTTGTGATCACTGCACCATTCATTTTTCCGGTTCTGCAGATGTTCTTCGGGGCAACGGATCGTTTTTTTTCAAGCAAAGCAAGTGAAAACGGATAGCAGTCAAATTGAACAGGTCAAGGATAAAACCGGAAAACGGAAACAAGGCGCCCTCTGATCGCTTTTTCCCCAAGGTGGATGCAGACTGGTACCGCAGGCGCCTGGTCTGGATGGTTCTCTGCATGCTGCCGCTTTTCTGCGCACTTTTGATACAGCTTTTCAATCTTCAGATTCTCCAGGGGGAGCAGTACCGAAGCCTGTCTGAAAACAACTGCCTCAGAAAGCAGCGCATTCAGCCGCTGAGGGGGCATATTTTTGACCGGAGCGGGCGGCTTCTCGTTGACAATCGCCCTGCTTTCGATCTGTATATCATCCCCGCAGACGCATCGCCGGTTCCGGAAACAGCTAACAAGCTGGCGCAATTCATTTCAACCGGCCCGGATGAAATCATTTCCCTTGTCAATCGAAACCGTGGGCCTTACGGGTACCGCCCGGTTCTTCTCAAAGCGGATATCGGCCGGGATCTCATGGCGCAGTTGATGAGCCGCCGCTATGCGCTGCCCGGGATCATCATACAGGCCAGCCCCAGGCGAAACTACATCTATGACCGGTTTGCGCCCCATCTGATCGGATACATGGGAGAGATTAACCATGGCGAGCTGACCGCCAACCGCTATCCCCACAAACGCGGTGGCGACATGGTCGGGCGTCTCGGCGTGGAGCGAACATTTGAGGCAGAACTTTCAGGATACCCGGGCGCACGGGTTGTCCAGGTGAACGCCACAGGGCAGGTCATGTCAGTTCTGGGGGAAGATCCCTCGATCCCGGGGAACAATGTTTTTTTGACCATTGATTATGATCTCCAGGTAAAGACACAGCAGTTGCTCGAGGGTAAAACCGGGGCCATTGTGGCCATTGATCCTGCAAACGGAGATATTCTGGCAATGGTAAGCAGCCCGGCATTCGACCCCGGCTTGTTTGCCGACGGTATCAGTTCAAAGCAATGGCAGGCGCTCCTGAATAACCCCGAGCGGCCGCTCAACAACCGGGCCATACAGTCCGTTTACCCGCCCGCATCCGTCTATAAGATTGTCACGGCCATGGCGGCGCTCGAGGAAGGGATGTTCAACGAACATTCCACCGTCTATTGTTCGGGCAGCTACCCCATGGGAGACAGGACCTTCAGGTGCTGGAAACGGCATGGCCATGGCAGCCAGGATATCATTGACGCCATTTCGGAATCCTGTGACGTGTATTTTTACGAAGCCGGGAAGCAGCTTGGCGTGGACAGAATCGCCAAATATGCAGAACAATGCGGGCTTGGATCGCCCACCGGCATCGATCTCGCAAACGAGGCGCGCGGCCTGGTGCCCACAACCGCATGGAAACGAGAGCGGTTCGGTCTCCCATGGTATGCCGGTGAAAATCTGCCCATCGCCATCGGCCAGGGATATAACCTTGCCACGCCCCTGCAGATGGTTATGCTGACCGGCGCTGTGGCGAATGGCGGCACGCTTTTTCAGCCCCGGATAATGAAAGAAGTTTACAGTGTCGGCGGGACTGTTGTACAGAAAACCAGGCCCGAAATCGCTTCCCGCCTGCCGGCCGGGGAGAAGACCATCAATGTCATCAGGCAGGGGATGTACCAGGCTGTCAATGACAGAAAGGGAACGGCATATTTTCATGCCCGTTCGAGGGAGGTCATGATATCCGGCAAGACGGGGACAGCCCAGGTCGTCAGCCGTCTGACCGATGAAATTGAGCTGCTGGCATCCGGTGAATTATCCGAGGAAGAAAGGCGTCGTTTTATGCCCCATGCCTGGTTTGTTGGTTATGCCCCGCATGATGACCCCCGTATTGCGGTAGTGGTGTTCGTGGAGCATGGCGAAGCAGGCGCAGCCACGGCAGGCCCCCTTGCCAGGGACCTGATGGTGTCTTATGTAAAAAGGCTGGAATTGAGCGAGGCAATGGCGCAAAATTAATGCTGACGGCTTCGTAAAATAGCCAATATATGCGCTGCGGGCTATGTCTGAACAATCTCATCTTGTTGGAAAATCGAAATCGCTATCGCTATCGGGATCGCGGGGTATTTTGCAGAACCTCCAGGGGACAGACTTCCAGTCTGTCTCCCGGGTCGAAACATCTGCCTGCCATTTTATTAAAGGACAATTTCCCCTGGGTGGCACCGGGTATTGCCCTTGCAACTGCAGGAGAACGCTGATTTGGTCAATTATATATGGGCTTTTATGAAATTAACACACCCCGGAAGGGATTGCATCGTATCATTTTTTGAAAGGACGGCTGTTTCATTATACCAGGGAAGACGCCGTGGCCTATGGGATTGAGGAAATCGATTTCGATCCCGATTTCGATTTCGATTTCGATGAAACAAACTCCCGATAAATACAATGACGATATAACAGGAATTGAGCAGGAGAGACTTCATGCCAGGCGAAAAAAATACGGAAGCCCCTTCGGGCAATTTTATAACGCATATTATTGATGAAGACCTTGAAACCGGGAAATATGACGGCAGGGTGGTCACCCGCTTTCCGCCGGAACCCAATGGCTACCTTCACATCGGGCATGCCAAGTCGATATGCCTTAATTTTGGCATTGCAAAACGCTACAATGGTACATGCCACCTGCGTTTCGACGACACCAATCCACTGAAGGAAAGCGTTGAATATGTCGAATCCATCATGGAAGACGTCCGATGGATCGGTTACGACTGGGCGCAACATCTATATTTTACATCCGATTATTTTGATCAACTTTACGCCTATGCCGTCCAGCTGATCAAGGCGGGGAATGCCTACGTGGACAGCCTTACCCCCGATGAGATCCGCGAGTTCAGGGGGACGTTGAACAAACCCGGCAAGGAAAGCCCCTACAGGGATCGTCCGGTCGAAGAAAACCTCGCCTTGTTCGAACAAATGGCAAAAGGGGAGCTGGATGAGGGAAGCTGTGTGCTTCGGGCAAAAATCGACATGGCGTCCCCGAATATCGTCATGCGCGATCCCACACTCTATCGAATACGTAAAAAAGACCACCACCGGACCGGGAGCAAATGGTGCATCTATCCCATGTACGATTTCGCCCACTGCCTTTCGGATGCCATCGAAAAAGTCACGCATTCCATATGCACCATCGAATTTGTCAACAACCGGGAGCTCTATGACTGGCTGCTCGATGCTCTTGGGGTGTATCATCCCCAGCAGATCGAATTCGCCCGGCTGAATCTGAGCTATACCGTCTTGAGCAAAAGGCGTTTGATCCAGTTGGTGGCGGAAGGGCATGTCTCCGGTTGGGATGACCCAAGGATGCCCACCCTTTCAGGTTTGAGAAGACGCGGATACACCCCTTCCGCCATCCGGAAATTCTGCGATACGATTGGGGTGGCCCGCCGCGACAGCATGGTGGATATATCGCTGCTGGAGTACACCTTGAGGGAAGAACTCAACCTTGTGGCCCCCCGTGTCATGGCGGTCTTGAACCCTGTAAAGGTCATCATTGAAAATTACCCGGAAGGCCGCACGGAAACACTGGAAGCCATCAACAATCCGGAAGACCCATCCATGGGAAGCCGGGAAATTCCATTTTCAAGGGAGCTTTACATCGAGCGGGACGATTTCATGGAAGATCCCCCGAAAAAGTTCTTCCGCCTTGCCCCCGGCCGTGAAGTACGGCTCCGCTACGCCTATTTCATCAAATGCAATGATGTGATCCGGGATGATAGCGGCAATATTACAGCCCTGCGATGCACCTATGACCCTGACACACGCGGCGGCAATACCCCGCCGGATGGGCGCAAGGTCAAGGCCACGCTTCACTGGGTTTCGGCTGCACATGCCATTGATGCGCCCGTCCGGCTGTATGACCACCTGTTCAATGTTGAAAACCCGATGAGCGCCGATGATTTCAAGCAGCACCTCAACCCGGACTCGCTTGTTTCAGCCGATGGCTGCAAATTGGAGCCCGGTCTGAAAGACGCCAAGCCCGGGTCTCATTTTCAATTTGAGCGGATGGGATACTTTTTTACGGACCCGGTTGATTCCTCGCCGGGAGCCCCGGTTTTCAACCGCGTGACCGCGTTGCGGGATACGTGGGCCAAAATCCAAAAAAAACTTTGACGGCTTCGTAAAAAGTCCAATATCTGCGTTGCGCATCATATTGAGAAATTTCACGTACAGACACTTACGCTCAATTCCTCAAAATGATGCGCGCCTTGATATTGGGCGTTTTACGTTGCCTTTATTGGAAAATCGAAATCGAAATCGAAATCGGGATCGAAATCGAAATCGAAATCGGGATCGAAATCGAAATCGAAATCGGGATCGAAA
>SLGU01000250.1 GCA_007136525.1 Desulfobacteraceae bacterium
CTGGCTTATCTTCGCCAGGAGCTGCCGCCGGGGCCTCCCAATGTTGCGCCGGGCAATCCCATCCCCGCCGCTTTGGAAATGTTCCATTTTGATAACGGCATAATGCGACAACAACAGCTTATAGTCATCTTTTGCTTATGTTGTGACGATTTACAAAAAAATGAATTCAAAGCGCTTAATCTCAAGCCATAGTGCATAGATCAATATGAAGGCGACCTTATATAAAATGGTCAATTTCCTCCGGGTGGCACAGGGTGTTGCCCGCAGCAACAATTGCAGGGGGTTGCTGATAGCTCCTGGCGAAGCGCGGACAACGCCCTGTGTTCTTAGCCGTTTATCACAGGGCGTGTTCAAGTGAGCCATGGAGATATCAGCGTTCTCCTGCAGTTGCAAGGGCAACACCCGGTGCCGTTCGACGGAAACTGTCCATGAATAATTTGGCTTTGACCCGGGAGACAGACTGAAAGTCTGTCCCCTGGAGGGTCTGCAAATACGACCCTGATAGCGACCCCGACCCCGAAAGGCTGAACAACCTTTTGGGAATATTGCCCTTATACAAATGATCAATTTCCTCCGGGTTGTGCCGGGTATTGCCCGCGGCAACAATTGCAGGGGGTTGCTGATAGATCCTGGCGAAGCTTGGACAAGCGCCCTGTGGCTTTGCCGTTTATCACAGGGCGCGTTCAAGCGAGCCATGGAGCTATCAGCGTTCTCCTGCAGTTGCAAGGGCAACACCCGGTGCCACCCGGAGGAAATTGTCCTTTCGATTTCGATTGTCCCAACAAAAGAGCTTCCGCCGAAAGACAATTTCGCGACAGGTTCTGAACTATCTGTTGGTTAAACATATTATTGTGTGCTACGGAGAGTCTTGTCAAATATAGCGTGATATGCGGATTGAAACGGAATACTGAGGAGTGCCGTGAATACTTACCAGCAGGAGCAGCTCCAGGCCCTTCTGGCGGTCCGCCGGATGGGCGATGCCCCCTTTGAAAAAACAGTTGACGGGGGTTTTGACCTCGTCTCGGAAATAGCCGGTTATATGGCGTTCAGAGCCGATGCCGAATCATATTTCAAAAAGTGGTTTGAAAAAACCTGCTCTCAAAACTGCTACGGCAGCCGCCTGAGTGCATGCTGTTCCAAGGACGGCATCATCACCTTCTGGGCGGATGTGGTCATCAATGTGGGTCACTCGGGGGAAACGGCGCTCGACCGCCTTGAGGCGGCTATCATGCATCCCGAAAACGACCACAAGTGCATCTATCTTTCGAAAAGCGGATGCCTGTGGCGGATCAAGCCGATTGTCTGCGATATGTTTCTCTGCGATGCGGCTGAAAAAAAGGTGTTTTCCGAACATCCGGAGGCCCAAAGGCAGATGCGGCATCTTGAGGCGCGGAAAAAAGCCTATACCTGGCCGGACCGTCGTGTTCTGTTTGAAGTCCTGGAAGAGATATATGTGGATGCGGGGTGCGACTCCCCGTTGATGTATATGCACAAAAGCCCTGGCCTTCGAAGGCTGATACAGGCGCGCAAGGCTTGAGGGGCAGCCCCTTGAGGGCATTAACTTCGCAGCCCTTGTCAATTGCGCATGCTGGTCACCGGCGCGGGCAGGCGGCCGCCCCGGTTTAAGAACGCTTTGGCCGAATACGGGTTGACGCGCATGACCGGCACTGTTCCCAAAAGCCCCCCGAACGCGATCATTTCCCCGGCCTTTTTTCCGTAAGCGGGGATGATGCGCACGCCCGTGGTCTTGTTGTTGATGATGCCGATGGCCAGCTCGTCGGCAATAATGGCGTTGATGGTTTCATCGGGAGTGTCGCCCGGGACGGCGAACATGTCGAGCCCGACGGAGCATACCGCCGTCAGCGCTTCCAGTTTGTCGAGCCCCAAGGCGCCGCAGCGGACGGCATCGATCATGCCCGCATCTTCGCTGATGGGTATGAATGTGCCGCTCAGCCCGCCAACGTTTCCGCTGGCCATGGCGCCCCCTTTTTTTACGGCGTTCATGAGCAGGGCAACGGCAAGGGTTGATCCGTGGGCGCCGATTTTTTCAATGCCGAAGGCCTCGATCACGTTTGCCACGGAGTCCCCGGTTGCGGTGGTGGACGCAAGGGAGATGTCCACGATGCCGAAATGAATGCCCAGAGTTTCAGCAAGCTCCCGGCCGATCAACTCGCCTGACCGGGTGATTTTGAAAACCGTTCCCTTGATGATTTCCGACAGCCGGGTCAGGTCGCAGTCCCGGTTTTTCTCCACCACGCTCTTAACGACGCCGGGGCCGCTGATACCGATGTTGAGCGCCATATCGCCTTCGCCGACCCCGTGAAAGGCCCCTGCCATGAAAGGGTTGTCCTCGGGGGCGTTCACAAAGACCACGAATTTTGCACACCCGACCGAGGCCCGGCTGTTTCTGGCAGTCCGTTTGAGCATGTTCCCCAGAAGGTTGACGGCGTCCAGGTTCAGCCCGGCAATATTGGAACCGACATTCAAAAAGGCGCACACCCGTTCGGTTTTGGAAAGCACATCGGGCAAGGTGTCGATGAGCATCCGGTCGGACCGGGTCATGCCTTTCTGCACGAGCGCGCCGAATCCCCCGATGAAATCGATCCCCGCATCTCCTGCGGCCCTGTCCAGCGTTTCAGCCATTTTTACATATTTTTCGCTGGTGCAGTGCGTTTCCATGATCAGGCTCACAGGGGTTATGGCGATCCGCTTGTTGACGATGGGAATGCCGTATTTCCGTTCCAGGATATACGCATTTTCAATCAGGCGGCGGCCGTGGAAAATGATCCGGTCGTATACCTTCTGCTGAAAGGATGCAAAGTCCGAATCGATCAGGTCTTTCAGATTGATGCCAAGGGTTGCGGTCCGGATGTCCAGGTTCTGGTGCAGGATCATGTTGGCGGTTTCGTATATTTCTTCAAGGGCGATCGTCATCGGTCATATCCTGTGCATCATTTTAAATATGTTTTCATGCTGGACCTGGATCTTCATGTTCAGGCGGCCTCCGATGCCCTCAAGCCCGGTGCTCAGCTCTTCCATTGATATGCGCGCATCGATGATGTCGGCCAGCATCGTCATGACAAAATAACCGTCGGTCATGATGCGCTGGTTGATGTCCACGATGTTGATATCGCTTTCGAAAAGAAAATTCGATACCGCTGCCACAATGCCTTTTCGATCGATCCCGATGACCGTTATGAAGACCAGTTCTTTGCCCATTGTCAAACCCCGTATCGTGTTAAAAACAGAAGCCTGCCCCATGTTATGGCTTAAAAAAATCCTAGATCTTGAACTTTTTTCTTTGCCGTCCCAAAGTGACTTTTTACGAATGCGTCAAAATTGATGAACCCGTAAAAGTTGTTTTCAGACGGCTTTTTACAGCACCATCTAAAAACCGACTTTTTACGAATGCATCAAAATTGGAAAAAAGTAAACGGTTTTCAAGGGACGGTCGATTTCGAAAGAAAAGATGGCGTTGCAGCCTGATTTTTGGATGGGGTGAAGGAGACCATGGTGGTGCTTACGGTGCCGATAAAAACATCGCCTGAAATTCTGAGGATTTCCCTGGAAGGGTCGGTGCTGACATAAATTCTTGCCTCCCGAAGCCGGTCATCTTCTTCGGAAGGGTCGATTTCGGTGAGGTTTTTTACCTGCGGGGAAATCACAACCGCCTCCCGGTCCTCACCTTTTATCCGGATTGTGGTCTTTTCAATGGCGGTCAGTTCAACCAGGTAGCGGCTTTTACCGGTAAATGTGTCAAACTGGCGGGTGTCTCCGACTTCCCATGTCAGGCTGAGGGCAAGAAAAACCGCGGAAAACGGGTCAAGGGTGAAATTGTTCGGTTTGAAGCGGAGTTCCTCGATCCTGCCGCGGCGGTCTTCATGCACGGACTTGATCTCGCCGTCCGGCAGAAATTCGATTTTCATGCTTTCTCTGCGCTTGTTCTGACGGTTGTTGTAAACGGACAGTTTCGGATACAGCGTGGCGGCTGAAACAAGGGCTTCCGTGTTGAAGCGCAGCTTGTAAAAGATATCAATGAAACGGTTGGTCTGAGCACTCGCTTCAATCCGGTAATCCGCGCCGTTTTTGGACAGGTTCAGTTCCAGGGTGCCTGCGGGAATCCCCTGCCAGTTGACGGAATAGGTGTATTGGCCGAACCTGGGCTTGAAGCTTTCGGGCTCCGGTGTATAAACCGGTGTAATGATTTCGACCTTGTCCACCGGAATCCTGTCGGCAAAAACCATCGCGCCGTGCAGGCAGGCGGCTGCAACGAAAAAAAGCAGGATATATGTTAATTTGCCGCGCATTGGGTGTGTCAAATTTTTCCGGTCAAAGGGTTCAATTCAAAGTAACAATCCGGTATTGACATGCGGCGGTTTTGATCGTCCGGTCCCGCCGGGGATATACAAAAGGTTAATAATGCTTTCATGTTGTTAAAATATGATGTATTTTGTTTTCTGTCAATCATGACCCTTCTTACAGGGGAACTTGTTGGGATAATCGAAACCGAAAGCCAGAAGTGCAAGGTGGAAGTCGATTACGATCCCGATCCCGATTTCGATTTCGAAGAAACCAAATCCCAAACATTTGACTATCAACGCAAGACAATGTATGATACCCGGACAACTGGCTTTCTCTCATGGTAATCGGGTTGTTGCCTTTATGCCATGCATTTTCCCGTTCTGATGCAAATATCTCTTGATTGTGATGAAAATCATAATACTATGATGGACCACATTGGCCTTTTAGTTTTACGGCGCCTTTGAAAAGCGTTGCCGTACCAACCAAAACAAGGGGAAAAGCAATGAAAAAACTAATGATTCATGTTTTTGCGGGTGTTTGCCTGTTAGCCTTTGCCGTGGCCTGCGGTCAAACCGATGATCCGGCCGATGAGGCCCGGCAGGAGGCCGCTCCGAAGCGGGAAGTGATCGAGTTGAATTATTCCATATTTTTCCCGCCGGCCCATGTTCACAACAAGGCTGCGGAAGCCTGGGCCCGTGAGATTGAGTCGCGCACCGACA
>SLGU01000254.1 GCA_007136525.1 Desulfobacteraceae bacterium
GAGATGCCGCCGTCGCGGTGCAGCGCGCACGTCGTGTCGGAGGCAACCGCAAGTCCGAGGCCGATTGTGTCGGTCACCCCGGGAACACGAAAGGGGTCGTTGCGCTGCCAGTCAGATCGCACGATCCCGTCGCCCAGTTGGCCTGCGTAGCCGGCACCCCAGCACGACACGGTGCCGTCGGCGTGACGGACACAGGTGTGAGCCGTGCCGACACCGACCTCCACGGCGTCGTCGATCCCTGGGACCCGTACCGGGGAGGTCCGCATCTGGGTGGTTCCGTCCCCGAGTTCTCCGTACTGGTTCTTCCCCCAACACACAACGCCGCCGTCACCCGGCAGCGCACACGTGTGGAGGAGGCCGCTGGCGACATCGCGTCCGGGGACATCCGTGTCGGGAGCTACGGGTAGCGGTCCGGACAGGCTCGCTGGCAGCTCGGTCAAGCCCTGTGCCATGGCCAGATCCGCGGTCCGCATAAGGAAGGTTGCCATCTGCGCGCGGGTGACCGTTCCGCCCGGGTCGTAGCGATCGGGACTGCGACCCTGGACCACCCCAGCTGCGGCCAGGGACCCGATCGCCGACGCATGCACACCCCCGCTGACGTCCAGGAACGGTGGTTCCGCCACCGGAAGCGTGGCTCCCATGTGATCCAGGACCCGGAACAGGAACGTCGCCATCTGTGCCCGGGTCACCGGATCGTCCGGAAGGTAGAGCTGGCGGTCGCCGACCTGCGTTCCTTGGACCAGGCCCACGGCTAGAAGGTGGTTGATGCTCTGCCAGTGGGGGCCCACGAAGTTGTCCTCGACGGTCCACTCAGCCCACTCGGGAACGTTGACCATCGGATCGCCCGTCGCGCGCAGCAGCCGCATCAGAAAAGTCGCCATCTGGCCGCGCGTCACCGGCCGGTCGGGACCGAAACGGTCAACATCGAGCCCGGTCGTGATCGACCACGCCACCAGGCAACCGATCGCCTCAGCATGAGTATCCCGAGGACCGACGTCGGTGAAACCCATCGGGATCTGCCCGGGACACGCCCGGTCAAGCTCCGCCGGTGACGCCCCGGCAGGCTCGTTCGGCACGGCGAGAACGGCGACGACCAGCGAGAGCACCAGCGCCACACGTAGCGCTCGTCCAGCGTCCTTCCGGTGGACCACACCCTGATCCGCCCGTACATGTTGCGCGCCCGGCATGCCCCACCCCTGCCATCCAACGGTCCGAGTTGGCACTCTGCGCCGCCCTCGCGGTCCGGTCCAGGGCGCGTGCGCTACCGGCGCTCGACTGCGCGGTCTGGAATCGGTCCACGGTCCGGTATCCCGCCCTCCGCCGACACCCAGCCCGAGCCCATAGGGAACGCCTGGGGTATGCCCCCAAGCGCCCCAGCCTCGATCCGATCGCGCGTGCAGATGGTGGCCTGGAGGCCAGACGGGCCGAGTCCTTCTGTGTGTCATCGCCCGCACAGCTGTGAGCATCCACCGCATAGAGGGTTTGCTCGGCCGTGGCCATGTAGGACGGTCTGGTCGAAGGACCACGGCCGCGGATCGAAGACCGGGACCTGCCGTTGGCGCGCCTCCTCGAGGAACGGCCTCCCGCAGGGTCGCGAGGTGTTCCGCGTGGCGGCCGTGCCAGCGCTCGAGGTAAGGGTCGGCGACCTCGACCGGAAGCACCCGATTGGCGATCACGGCATCGATCGCGTACCCGAACAGCGACAGCGAGGTGGCGACGGCGACCTGCCGGTCGGTGTCGGGATAGCCGGCTTGAACACCCGGTCCAACGACGAAGGCGTACCTGCAGGGGGTCGCTCATGAACGAGCGTTCAAGACTTCGTTCTCGTTTCCTGCTCCCCGCGATGGTGTTGATCGTGATCATGGTGCTCCCGGCAGCGCCCGTGGGAGCTGCGCCCTCGACAGGTGATGTCCTGCTGTTGGAATCGCTAGGCCGGGACGGTGGGTTCTTCACGGTCGAGACCGCGGGTGGCGACCCGACGCGTGTGCTGATGCGCACCGCTGAACGCACTTGGAGCAGTGCCCGGTGGTCACCCGACGGCCGGCACATCGCCGGATCGTTCACGGCATACGACGAACCGGGAGCGGGTCCGTCAGGTTTCGGCTACGCGGTCGTTCGTCCTGACGGCAGTGGTCTCTCGACGGTGTACAGCCATCCGGCTTTCTGCGGCCATACCGCGGGTGAGTGGCTTCCTGATGGTGTTCACCTCGTCGCGCGCATCACCTGCTACGAGGATTCCGGGGGCCGGTACTCGGAGCTCATCCTGATCGACACCGATTCGGGTCGATCAACGACCGTGACGGATTCGGACCGTGGTCTGCTGATGGAGTCCATCATCGAAGTCGTCGGTCCGCGTGGTGAGGCGGTCATCCTGTCGGTCGGAACGACGAGGGGTGTGCAGCTCCAGCGGGTGGATTTGGACGATGGGACGATCACCGACCTGGGGGATCACCGCGTCGCTGCGGTGTCTCCTGACCTCGAACATCTGGTCACGACGGATCTCCAGGCCGATGCAACGGACCTCATGCCGGCGGTCGAGGCCGTGTTACGGGATGCGCGCAGCCTGGAGGTGTTGACCACGCTGTCCCAGCCCTGCTGGCCGTGTGCGGGGCAGATCTTCCCCACGTGGTCACCGGACGGTCGCTCCGTGGCAGTTCACAGCATCGGATCCTCGTCGAGCATCGAGGTGTTCACGCCGCACGGCGAGCCCCAGGCCAGTATCGATTCGGTACCGGGTGGTCAGGTCTTGATCAACGAGTTGGCGTGGGCGCCCGACGGTCGGCGCCTGGCCTTCATCACCGACGCGAACCAGATCCCGGGCCACCACAACGGTCTGCACGTGTGGAGCCCCGGGCTCTCCGAACCCGAACAGCTGTTGTCCTGGTCGTTCCTGAGCTTGACGAGCGCCGTGACCTGGTCTCCATCAGGAACGGAACTGGCCTACACCCCCGCCTCGGCGACCGGTGGCATCGCCACGATCAACATCAGCACGAGCGAGCGCCAGGCCGTCGTTGAACGGATGGACGTAGGGTGGGTGCAGTACGCCCCCCGGACAGCGCCGAGGTTCTGGGACGTCTCACCGTCGTCGGTCCATGCCGCTGCCATCGATGAGCTCGCGGAGCGCGGGATCGCTGAGGGCCTCGGGGACGGCAGCTTCCGTCCCGGGCACGTCGTGCAACGCGGACAGATGGCGACGTTCATCGCCCGATCGTTGGGCATCACCGGAACCGACCCGCCGCAGTTCCCTGACGCGCACGACAGCGTCCACGCAGCAGCGATCGCCGCGGTCTCGGAAGCTGGCATCGCCTCGGGTTTCGCCGACGGGACCTTCCGCCCGTCCGAGGCGGTCACCCGGGGACAGATGGCGAGTTTCCTGGCCCGCGCCGCCAACCTGAGCCCAGCCACCCACGTCTCGTTCTCGGACGTTGCAGGCAGTGTGCATGCAGACAGCATCGACGCGGTCGCCCAGGTCGGGATCACCACAGGATTCGCAGACGGAACCTTCCGACCCGACGATCCGGTCTCCCGCGAACAGATGGCAACCTTCCTGATCCGCCTCCTCGCCACGACCGAGACGAACTAAACAGCCCCGATCAGCACTACGAGTGGCACGCACCACTTCGGAAGGTCCTGCGTGACTGGCGACCAACCCAGCTCGCGTTCACGGCGGCAGGGCTCATGTTCCGCTCGTGGAGCCTCCCGCACAACCCGTGAGTTCTCTACCGTCGCGCGCGCTGCCGTGTCGAGCCAACATCACTCAACAGGCTCGGCGTCCGCCACCACCACCAAGGGATCATCAGGGGCACCGCACCCATCACGCACCGAACCGAAGTCCTGAACCTGCACCGCCCGAGCCACCTCGATACGGACCAGGTCACCGATGACGACAAACTGCTCATCCTCGGGCCCGATGCTGTCGCCCGGCCCATAGCGGGCAATGCCATCCTGCCCGACCGCGACCGCAGCCTCGGCAACCTGCCCCGCGTCGTCCATTGGAATCTCCGAGACAAGCGTGAGCCGTCCCTGCTCGGTGTCCAACCAGGTGCAACCGAACGCGTCACCGGACTCCGGGAAACCGAACTCGTAGATGCCCTCGATCACGTCGCCAGGTTGCAGAGCGAAGATGTCGACCTCGCCCTCGTCAGTCTGCCCAGGCTCCTCTGGCTCCTCGGGTGCAAGTTCTTCGGCCGGTTCCTCCTCATCGGCCGCCGCGTCCGTCTCGACGATCTCCCCCACCTCATCCCCGACAGCGGTCTCGGGTTCCTCCTCGACGACCTCGGGTTCATCCTCCGCCGCATCATCGGGTTCGGCCTCGCTGCCACCACACCCCACGAGCACCGCCACCACAACCGCCCAGACGAACCACAACCGCCCTACACCGAACATGCGTCCACGACCCATCGACAACCTCCCCGCTCCGTGCCCTCTTGCCGGAGCCCCCGCTCCGAGTCTTCCGACGATACAACGACCACGCCCGGTCGTGTGAGGCCGTGCGCTACGGCGCCATCACCGCGCGGAGGGCCTCAGTTCCGCGTTCTCGTGCTCCGCGGACGTCCTCCGACGGGGACCGCGGACCGCTCCCAGCGGATCTTCGAAGAACGATTCGCAACGCCCGGATCATCCACCCAGCTACGGCGGTTGCGCACGGGTTGGTCCCCGCTACGGCGTTCGCCGCGCCGGAGACGTCTGCCAGGTCGGAACGCCGTTGGCCTGCTCCGGTATCCGACTCACCTCAGCATCACCAGCCTGAACCCTCATCCCTCAATCATCGGCCGCAGACGGGATGCAGGTCAGAGGTCTTGAACGTGCCGTCCACGTCGACCCTCCAGATGGTGGTTTCCTCGGGATGCATCCCGAGGTTTCCTCTCTCTGCGAGCGGCTCGAGGGCTTCCGGACGACCGGGTCCGTTGAGCAGGAATGACCCGGCCCCTTCGCGGCCGCCAACCACAGGCGCCCACACCTCGACACAGAGACGGCCGTCGGTGCACGAAGC
>SLGU01000161.1 GCA_007136525.1 Desulfobacteraceae bacterium
CACCAGTTGCGGCGTATGAAAAAAACGCTCACCATAGGCACCCGGGGAAGCCAGCTGGCCCTCTGGCAGGCCGGATGGGTCCGGGACGAACTGGTGCGCCATCACCCCGGCCTGAACGTGGTGCTGAATGTGATCAAAACCACCGGGGATAAAATCCTGGACGTCCCCCTGGCCAAGGTCGGCGGAAAAGGCCTTTTTGTCAAGGAAATCGAGGAGGCGCTGCTCGATGGCAGGATCGACCTGGCAGTCCACAGCATGAAGGACATGCCCGGTGAAATGCCCGAAGGCCTGTCGATCTCCTGCGTGCCCAAGCGCGAAACCCCTTATGACGTCATGATCACAAATAGCGGCCGGCCGGTTGAAGACTTGCCCGACGGGGCGGTAATCGGCACCAGCAGCCTTCGCAGGGCATCCCAGCTGCTTCATTTCCGGCCTGACTTACGCATTGCCGGGCTTCGGGGGAACCTGGACACACGGCTTAGGAAACTGGAAACGGAAAACCTGGATGCCATTGTGCTCGCGGCCGCCGGCATGAAACGACTCGGCCTGGCGGACCGGGTCACCCAGGAAATTGCGCCCCATATTATCCTTCCGGCAGTCGGCCAGGGGGCGCTTTGCATTGAAACCCGCAAAAATGACACCCTTGTCAACGACATGGCCGCACCCCTTCACCATGGCGATTCCGCTGTAGCCGTAATTGCCGAACGGGCATTTCTAAAAGTCCTCCAGGGCGGCTGCCAGGTCCCCATTGCCGCGTTCGGGACGGTTTCAGAAAACGGAAACGAACTGTCCCTCACCGGTCTTGTGGCGGAAATCGACGGATCGGTCATTTACAAAGACCACATCACCGGTGCGGCCGGTGATGCCGAACTGCTGGGACAAAAGCTTGCCCGGCGCCTGGTCGCCCTCGGTGCCGGGGAAATCGTTGAAAAACTCATCAAGCAGGCGGAGCAACAATGACCGGAAAAGTATATCTTGTGGGCGCCGGCCCCGGAGACCCCGGCCTGGTGACGCAAAAAGGCATCGACTGCATCGCTTCTGCCGATGTCATCATCTACGACTATTTAGCGTCCAGGCAGCTCCTCTCATTTTCCCCTGAAGATGCCGAACTCATCTATGCCGGAAAAAAAGGGGGGGACCACACCCTTACCCAGGACCAGATCAATGCCCTGATCGTGGAAAAAGCCGCCGCCGGAAACACGGTGGTACGGCTCAAAGGCGGCGACCCTTTTATTTTCGGCCGGGGAGGGGAAGAAATCGAAGCGCTGATTGACCGAAACATTCCCTTTGAAATCGTTCCCGGGGTCACATCCGCCGTGGCCGCACCGGCATATGCGGGCATTCCCCTGACCCATCGCCAGTACACGTCCTCGGTCACCTTCATCACCGGCCATGAAGACCCCAACAAGGACGAATCCATGATCAACTGGGACGCCCTGGCAAAAACCGGCGGCACCCTGGTCTTCCTCATGGGCGTGAAAAACCTGCCCCAAATCACGGCGCGGCTGACGGGCTGCGGCATGAACCCGGAAACCCCCGTGGCGCTGGTCCGTTGGGGCACCACCCCGGCCCAGCAGACGGTTACAGGCACCCTGGCCACCATCGTCGAAAACGTGGCAGAAGCCGGCCTGAAACCGCCATGCATCATCGTGGTGGGCCGGGTCGTCGAACTGCGCGAAAAAATGAAATGGTTTGAAGACCGCCCCCTTTTCGGCCGGCGCATCGTGGTGACACGGGCGAGAAAACAGGCCAGCGACATACTCAGGAAGCTGTCCGACATGGGTGCCGAATGCCTGGAATATCCGGCCATTCGTATTGAAGCGGTTAAGGACGCCACCCTTCTGGACGCGGCCATCAAATCGGTCCATTCCTACGACTGGCTTGTTTTTACCAGCGTAAACGGGGTTGAAATCTTCTTTTCACGCCTGCAGGCCCTTGGGAAAGACACACGGGCGCTCGGGCACATCCAGACCGCCGCCATCGGGCCGGCAACCGCTGAAAAAATGAACAGCTTCGGGCTCAACGCCGATATCATCCCCGAAAGCTTCCGGGCGGAATCCGTTGTGGACGCTTTTAAAGATAAAGATGTTGCAGGAAAACGGATTTTACTGCCCCGGGCCGCGGGCGCCCGTCCGGTGCTTCCGGTGGAACTGTCGGCAATGGGTGCGACGGTGGAAGAAATAATCGCCTACCATGCGGTACCCGATTCAACAAATACCGGCGGACTTATAGCGGCGCTCCGCGAAAAAACCATCGACATGGTCACCTTCACCAGCTCATCCACCGTCACCAATTTCAAGGATTTGCTCCCCGCAGACGAATTCGATGCGTTGATGTCCGGCGTAACGATTGCGGCCATCGGCCCCATTACCGCCCAGACCGCCGTTGAAAATGGTTTTACGGTCCATGTGGCGGCGGATACCTACACCATTGACGGCCTGTGCGACGCCATCCTCAACCACTGGGCATGAAAAAATAAATCTGTCCCCTTTTTTTACAATTCATCCCCGGAGGGGATATACAATATAGCCGGTGGTTTCAACCACCGGTTGGTAATTGCCCCAATAAACACAGAGTCCTGAAGGGACGATATATGTTGAATGTCGTCCCTTCAGGACTCCGGCTTAAAATGTCCATGCTTAGACCGGTGGTTAAAACCACCGGCTACACTCTCATGCCCCGCTGGGGCATTTGAACACCGAATTGACACTCATGCCCCGCTGGGGCATTTGAACTCCGAATTGATGCTCATGCCCCGCTGGGGCATTTGAACTCCGAATTGATGCTCATGCCCCGATGTGGAATATAAACGCCGTATTTACGATCATTCCCTTTCGGGGCATTATTTCAGTTGTCGTCAGTTTAACTGCTTTTTTACTTTTTTGAATTTACCAATCACCAATATTCTTATATACTCAAGGAACTTGTAAAAACAGTTATGCTACATTCAACTACGCCGATGCGGGAATTTTTTTCTGATGGACGACATATTAAAAAAACTGCCGTTTTTCGTGGACCAGATACAGGCCATAAAAGAAACGGTCATTTCAAACATCGTCCTTGTCGGTCAAACACCCGGGCCAACATTTGATGAGGATGCACGAAGCGACCTTTTCCTGGAACGTCTGGCCGGCGCCATGGTCGATGAATGCGGCAAGGACCAGTTGAAAAACGCCATCGGCATCGTCAAGGGCACAGACAGCAAAAAACATGACCCGATCTTCCTGACCGCCCACCTGGACACCCCTTATTCCGCTGATGATGTCGATCATAACTATGTCGTCAGAAAAAACGCCATAACCGGACCCGGCATCCTCGACAATACCGTTAGCGTCGGCATATTGGCCACCCTCCCCCTGATCCTGCGGCACCTCAAGCTCTCTTTTTCATCCGATATCGTGCTTGCAGGCGTCACACAATCCCTGGCCAGGGGCAACCTGAGGGGCATCCGGCACCTTCTGAATACATGGGCCCGGCCCGTCCGCAGCGGAATCGTTATGGAAGGCCAGGAACTCGGGCATTTCAATTACTATTCCGAAGGGATTATCCGGGGTGAAATTTCTTGCAACATTCCCGCAACGGGACACTTTCCGGCCCATAAATACAAACCCAACGCCATTTTGATACTCAATGAGGTCATCAATGAACTGCTTTGCATCAACCTGCCCCAGCGGCCCCGGTGCCGCATTGTTATCGGCAGGATCTCCGGCGGCCACAAACACGGTGAAATTGCCATTCACGCGCGCCTCGGCTTCGAAATCCAGAGCGACTCCGACGAAATGGTCAAGGAAGTGTATCAAAAAATAGAAGATATCGTGGAAGGTATCGGCCATGAGCATTCCGTGGCCCTGAAGATGGAAACCATTACGCTTCAGAATGCCGCCGCATTGAAATACGGGCACCCACTGGTCAAGTGCACCGTGGCCGTCATAAAAAGCCTCGGCCTGAAGCCCGTCAGCGAATCGAGCGAATCAGAATTGTCCGTATTCCTGTCCCGAAACATCCCTGCCGTTGCTGTCGGTATCACCACCGGCAAAAACGCCCACCTTGCAAACGCCACCATGCGGATCAATCCCATGTTTATCGGTATCGCCCAGATCATCGGCCTGCTGATGGCAATGGACAGGGGTTTTTGCGATGAAAAATAGAAACTGGCTGCGGGAAAATACCTTTCATCACTCGAAATTCAAGGACATCGGCCAACTGGTCAGGAAAAAAGACCGGAAGCAGGTCGCCATATCCCTTTGCATGCCCACCCTCAATGAAGAAAAAACCATCGCCAAGCAAATTGTTATCATGAAGTCCGAACTGATGACTCGCTTTCCCCTTCTTGACGAAATAGTGGTGGTGGACTCGGGCTCCACGGACAAAACCTGCGAGGTCGCCGCCGAATACGGTGCCAAGGTTTATGCCGCCAACGATATTCTGCCGGACCTGCCGGTTTTCAAGGGAAAGGGTGAAAATTTATGGAAAGCCCTGTATGTCGCAAAAGGGGACATCATCATTTATCTGGATGCGGATATCACCAACATTCACCACCGTTTCGGTTATGCCCTCCTGGGCCCGCTTCTGACCTTCGATCACATCAAGTATGTTAAAGCTTTTTACGACCGCCCCCTTGCAGGCGAAGATCAAAGGGTAAGGCCGACCGGCGGCGGCCGGGTCACCGAACTGGTCACACGCCCCATGTTTTCCCTGTTTTACCCGGAGTTGACGCAGATCCTCCAGCCCCTTTCGGGAGAATATGCCGCATGCCGCGAAATCCTGGAAGCCATTCCTTTTCCCATCGGATACGGCATAGAAACCAGCATGATAATGGATATTTATGACAAATGGGGAATGGACGTCATGGCCCAGGTGGACCTCGACAAACGGGTGCACCGGAACCAGGACACGAAGGCACTGGGGAAAATGGCTTTTGTTATCATGAAAACGTTTCTCAAACGAATCGAAAATTATGACATGGTGGAA
>SLGU01000209.1 GCA_007136525.1 Desulfobacteraceae bacterium
ACGAACTTTTTGAAATCGCACTGGGCCTGGGCGGCACGCTGTCCGGGGAGCACGGCATCGGCCTGGCCAAATCCAGATACCTGGAAATGGAAGTCGGCAAAGGCACCATTGCCCTTTCCCGGAAAATCAAACAGAGCCTTGACCCGCATAACATTCTCAACCCGGGCAAGGTCATAGGGGGATAAAAATGGCCGATCTCCGTGAGCTGTCCAGGCTGCTAAAGGAACTCGATGAACAGATGATCACATGCATGCGCTGCGGCATGTGCCAGGCGGTCTGCCCGCTTTATGCGGAGACCGGCAGGGAGACCGATGTTGCACGGGGCAAAATAGTTCTCCTTGAACGCCTCTCCCAGGAACTCTTAAAAGACCCGAAAGGGGTCAAGCAGCGGCTTGACAACTGCCTCCTGTGCGGCTCATGCGCGGCTGCCTGCCCCAGTGGGGTCAAGGTGCTGGACCTGTTCTTAAAGGCGAGGGCGATTATCAATGGGTATCTCGGGCTGCCGCCGGCCAAAAAGGCGATTTTCCGCCATGTGTTGACCCGGCCGGCTTTGTTTAACGGCCTGGTTTCGATCGCATCGAAGTTTCAGGGCGTCTTTACGCGGTCCGCCGGCAGTGAGATCCTGGGGGCCTCCTGCGCCCGGTTTGAATCCGGCCCCTTAAAAGACCGGCACTTCATGCCTCTGGCCAAAACCCCCTGGCACAAACAGACCCCGGAAATAAACGAAGCGGCAGGGCCAGACGATGCAAAGGTCGCTTTTTTTCCGGGATGCCTTGTGGACAAGGTCTTTCCGGACGTGGCGCAAAGCGTGCACAAGAGCCTCAGATATCACGGAATTAAAATCTACATGCCTGCCAATCAATCCTGCTGCGGAATTCCGGCGCTTTCATCCGGTGACAGCAAGAGTTTTGTCCAGTTGGTCCGGCAAAATATCAAACTGTTTGCCGGCAAGGACTTTCAGTTTCTGGTCACCCCATGCGCCACGTGTACGGCAACCATTAAAGAGATCTGGCCCATGATGGGGCAATATTTCCTGTCGGAAGAAAAAGAGAAAATAGCAGAAATTGCCGAAAAAACAATGGACATCACGCAGTATCTGGCAGACAGGGTTCCTCTACAGACGCCCTCCGGCGATCAGGGCAAGGGGATGAAGATCACGTACCATGATCCGTGTCACCTGAAAAAATCCCTGAATGTGCATGCGCAGCCCAGGGTCCTCATTCAATCAAACCCGGATTACGCGTTCGTGGAAATGAACGAACCGGACCGGTGCTGTGGCATGGGGGGCAGTTTCGGTCTGCAGCAGTATGATCTGTCAAAAAAAGTGGGGGGCCGGAAACTGCAGAACATCCTTCAAAGCGGGGCCGAGGTGGTCAGCACCGCCTGCCCGGCCTGCATGCTCCAGATGATCGACCTGCTTTCCCGGAGCCATTCACCCATCCAGGTCAAGCATGCGGTGCAGATCTATGCAGAACGCCTGCCGCAGTAAAAATCCGCATCTTTCAAGCAAAAATGCACGAACCTGTCCCGGTTTTTAATTGATGAACCCGTAAAAAGTCCGTTTCAGACAGCTTCGCAAAAAGTTCAAGTCAAGGTTTGCGCATTTTTTGAAAAAATGAGCGTACTTAGCTGTACGTGAGGTTCTTCGGAAATAGCGCATAACGCAGATTTTGGACTTTTTCCATAGTCGTCCCAATTGAAACTTTACAAAACCCAAGCACAATGCGCGCTTGCTGATGGACAGGTGTCAACAAATAGTGGACAGTTCCGTAGAGAAACAGCGGTATTTTCATCAAATGTAATCGGGAAAAAGGTGGCAGATGGTTTTGCTAAAGGGTTTTGATTCAGGCCGGTTGTTTTTTGATCTCACGCGTATCCCCTGAGGAAATTCTCCTTCTGCAGAAACCCATTTTGCCGGGTGCAGAGACCCTGACTTTTCAGAGTGGCATATATTTTGCTTTTATTGTTTACGATGACCCTTGTCAAACTCATGATTTCGGTTCAGGATCGCGGCGGTGTCTTGTTTTAAACCGCAGGCATACGGGAGGATGCCGAGGATTTGAAACAAGACGCCAACAAATAGAACGGCACGACAGTCCCTGGTGCAATGGGGTGACCATTTACAGGAGAAAGGAGCCGGTTATTATGAAAACATTCATATTCAAAGAAAAGAATTATGAGGTAGATGATCAGAATTTCCTGGCCGACCCTGAAAAATGGGACCGGGATTTCGTTGCAGGGATGGCGCGGGAAATTGGCATGGCGGGGAACCTTACTGAAGCGCATTGGGAAGTAATCAATTTTATACGCAATCGATTCAAGGAAACTTATATATGCCCGGTCGTGCATGAAACGACAGAGGCCCTTGGGTTGGATTTAAAATCAATGAAGCGGCTCTTCCCCACCGGCTATCTCCGGGGGGCATGCCTTCTTGCCGGGGTCAGTTATTATTACGGATGGGTCTATTACTTTGAAGAGCCGTATCAGGTGGCGCAACAACAACCCGCCGGGGAAAAAAAAATAATCAGGTCCGGGCAAAAAACTTACAGGGTGGACCTTTTCGGCTCACTGGTGGATCCATCCGAATGGGACGAAGACTTTGCCCTCAGAAAAGCTTATGAAATGAATATGAAAAGCGGATTGACCGAAACGCACTGGCAAATCATCAAATACCTGAGGGAGCGCTTTCACCGGGACCAAGCGATCCCTACCATATACGATTGCTGTGAAGCCAATCAAATCGACATGAAAGACCTCGCCAGGCTCTTCCCGACGGGTTATCACCGCGGCGCTGTAAAGATTGCTGGATTACCGGCTTACGAAAAAGGATCCTGAACTCCCCCTTTTATTTGTTTCGGCCTCTGCGGGCGCTGCCTGCCACTCGGATGGCGTGGATTAATCCCATGTCCTGGTCGCTATGCAGGTTCCCGAGGTATGGGCCAAAGGGACTGTTCGTTTCAGCGTGGGCCGGATGACGACCGAAGCGGACGTGGACCGGGCAGTTGCCGTTGTGGCTGACGCCGTTAAACGAATCAACGGATTTTGAACCCCCGTCAAATCATCGAATTGCAACCCTTTTATTATTGAAATGGACAATACGCTTTGGTATCTATATTTTTTTACTACGGATGGCATTGACCATAACGGAAACAGGGTTCTTCCAGCTGCCTTGGTATTCGGGGCCTTTTTTCAAGTCATCGGCAAAAAAACGTGTAATGCAGGAAGGGAGTCCGAAAAGGCCACCATGCCGAATACGAAAGCGCTCACAATACCGAAGATAGGCCTGCTGCTTTTTCTTTCCTATTTTGTCTTTAAGGCATGTACCTTCGCTTCCTATCGGGATGCTGAGCCTGCATTCATTTTAGACAAAGAACTGAAGGGCCGGAGCCTCACGCCGCATCTTTCCTATTTTGTCGATTCGACCGGCCGCGCCGGGATTGCGGATGTGGCCAGCCGGCCGGAAAAATTCCTATCCCTTCAGGGCCGCAGCGGCGATCCAAGTTTCGGGTTTTCCAGGGATGCCTACTGGTTCATGTTCAGCGTTAAAAATGAACAATCCGTTCCGGCGGCCTGGATTCTTGATCTCAATTACCCGCTTATCGATTTTATTGAACTCTATATTCCGGATAACGGCAGTTACCGCACCATGGAAACCGGGGACCGCCTTCCGTTTGATCAGCGGGAAATGCCCGGGCGTTCTTTTGCGTTTCCACTGATGGAGCCGCCCGGAGAACAAACCTATTTTCTGAGGGTGGAATCGAGCGGCAGCCTGATCGTGCCGCTGAAGGCATGGTCCCCCGCCGGGTTTCAGCAAAACCAAACCAGGGAGACAATGATTATCGGCCTCATTTATGGGGCACTCCTTGCCATGGCCATCTATCATTTTTGCGTCTATTTCTGGATTCGCGAAAAGAGCTACCTGTATCTCGGGCTTCTGATCATTTTTGCCGGACTCTTTTCAATGACCAATTCCGGCATTGCCTTCCAGTATTTGTGGCCGGGCAGTCCGGCGTGGGGGAACACGGCCTTCCATTTTTTTCTGGCTTTTGGGAACCTGATGGTTCTCCAGTTTTCCCGTATTTTCCTGAACACCAAAGACCGGGCCCCAAAATTGGATCTTCTCATGCGCAGCGGTATGGTGATCGCCTTAACCCTCATACCCCTTTCGCTTGTGATCGAATACTATCATATGGCCCATGCGATCACCCCGCTTACCCTGTTTAGCGCAATTCTGCTCACTTTATCCGGAATCAGCCTTCTGATGAGGGGATATCGGGAGGCCCGTTACTTTCTTCTCGCATTCTTCGTTTTTATTATCGGTACCATTCTGATAGCGCTCCGGAATATCGGACTGATTCCGGAAACCCAGGTTGCGGCATGGTTTAGCCAGATCGGACTTGTGGGAATGTCTGTCATCCTGTCCTTTGGGGTGGCCGCCAAGGTGGAATACCTGTCCAGGCTGGCTTCAGTCGATCACCTTACCGGCCTTCTCAACCGCCGCGTGTTTTTGGAAAAACTTGAGGCGGAAACCGACCGTTTCAAGCGCTACGGGGTTTCTGCCGTCTTAATGATACTGGATCTGGACCATTTCAAGAACATCAACGATAAATTCGGCCATGCCGGCGGTGACAGGGTTCTTCGGCGGTTTGCCAAACGGCTTAAGAAAACGGTTCGCAAGACGGACATTGTTGGCCGTCTGGGCGGAGAGGAATTCGCTGTCCTGCTGTCGGAAACGACCATGGACACGGCCTTGCCATTGGCAGATCGCATACTTGAAGGGGCCCGGAAATGCGTTGTTTCAGAAGGAAGCAAGGCGATCAGCTTCACCACCAGTATCGGAATAGCTGAACTGCAGGCGGATGACACCCATATGGATCGACTGCTCGCCAGGGCCGATGCCGCGCTTTATCGTGCCAAGAACAATGGGCGGGACAGGGTTGTGGCCGCATAGACCAATAG
>SLGU01000343.1 GCA_007136525.1 Desulfobacteraceae bacterium
CCCTTGAGGAGCAGCTCCGAGAAACCCCTTATGGAAATAACCGGATTTCTAAGGTCGTGGGCGGCAATCCCCAGAAACTTGTTCCTGATGCTGACAAGCTGGTAGAGCCTTTCCTGTTTGGCCTTCAGGGACTGCTCGAGGTCGATGATCCGCATGCCGACCTTGATTCGTGCGTGAAGTTCCTTCAAATCGATGGGTTTGAGCAGGTACTCATCGATTCCGGCGTCAAAACCGGTCAGGAGGTCTTCCCTGTTCTCCCGGACGGTCAGCAGAATGACATACACATAATTCGACGTCTGCTGTTCCCTGATTTTGCGGCATGTTTCAAGCCCGTTCAGGCCGGGCATGATCCAGTCGAGAATGGCGATGCCGATCTGCTGAGAATAGATGATCTGAAGCGCTTCTTCACCGTTTGTGGCCGAAAAAATGGTATAGCCCTGCTTGTCAAAGTATCGATGAAGCATTTCCCGTGTGGTGGTGTCGTCATCGGCGATGAGAATTTTCATGTTTTCATTCCCCGGGTCATACGCTCGTTTGGTAGTCGTTAAGTAAGGATTGGATACTGTTTTTTCAATGAAAAACCCTTCACCAGAAAAATAAAGGCAAAAGGGGTTTTCGGCAAGCACGGGTGCACCCTTTCAGAGACCCCTACTAGAAAGATCATCCAACCGCATTGGCCGCGCGGAAAAGGGAAACCGTTTGAAACAGGCTGGTTCAGCCGGCCGGCAACCGGTGAAGTTCGTCAAATGTCGTAAGCCCTCTCAACACCTTTTTTATGCCGTCATAGTGCATGCTGTAAAAGTTTTCAGGCTTGACTGCTTTGCGAATTTCATGAATCGGCATTTTCCCCGTGATCATTTTCTGGACGGGCGCGTCGATGACGAGGAGTTCATGTATCCCGATCAAACCGGAAAAACCCGAATTATTGCAATAGGGGCAGCCGTTTCCGCGCCATGCGGATACTTCACCGGCATACCCGTCCGTTACGAACATCGATTGGATATGATCCGGTTTAAGCGGGTATTTGACTTTGCATATGTCGCACAACCGGGCCACCCGCTGTTGGGCGATAATAGCACTCACGGAAGGTGGATGGTCCAGGCGGATGAGTTTTTCGAGTGCATCAAGGGTGTTGTCGGCTGTCAAGCCTGACAGGAAAAACGGGCCTGAATCGGACGTTGCCGCGATCATTTCAAGAATCCCGGGTGTTCCGACATGCTGGATGTACAATGTGTCTGTTTTGTGCTGGAGCACGGATGCCAGCAGGTCCACGGCCAGAACACCGGCATCCGGATTGACCTGGAGTTGGTCGATTCCGGGGATAAGAAATTTTACCGCCTGTTCGATGGCCACATTTTTTTTGTACTGACCGGCCCGTTCTTTCAGCATGGCATAGGCAAGCGTACTTTTTCCGGACTTCGGGGGGGCTGCAATGAGAATATGCCCATTGGGCGCTTTCAGCAGTCCGGCGATACCGTCTAAAACCCTTTTGGACAAGTAGAGATGGTTCACTGAACTGATGGTGCGAAACGGCCGCGGTGCGAAAAGCTGCAGAATGATGGCCGGGCCGTGCTCATCCGGTCGGCTTTCAAATTTGAGGTCGAATTTTTTCCCCGGGGTGGGTACCTGGATCCGCCCGTACCGGACACCGGTTGCCGAAGGGTCAACGTCTGCCCGTGTCTTGAGATGATTGGCCAGTGCGTCGTAAATGTTTTTTTCGACAGGGATTTGTATGTTGTCACCATAGGGGATCAACAGGTCTATGCGGGCTTTTTCCGGGCCGGCTGTCAGCCGGATTTCGCTGGCGGATTGTGTTACCCCATAAAGGATAAGGGCGATATGCAGCTGGTTCAGCGCCGCATCGCCGCCATATGCTTCTATGCTGTGCCTGGAGAGTTCCCTTTGTGCCACCAGCAGTCGGGAAGTGGAAAGTTTTGAAAAAAAGTCATACACGGCGCTGCTACCGGTGTACTCTTTTTCAATGGACGTCTCGATGTCCTGTGGCAGGGCGAAAACCAGGCTTACCGGCCCACCTGTCACTTCTTTCAGAATTTTTTCAACATCCCTGTTGTCAGGGGTCGGGGTGGCAACGGTAATGGTGTCTCCCATCTGGTATACGGGGATGGCATAATACATGCGGGCAATGCGTTCGGGCACTTTCTGCACGACTTCACGCTGAAAAAGGGTTTTTTCGAGGTCCACGTGCGCTATGCCGATGGAGTCGCACCAAAGCTGGCAGAGTTTTCGCTTAGGCGCAATGCCGCTCTGGATCATGGTTGCCAGAACATCGAGGGCGTTGTCTTCGAATTCTTCAAGGAGGTCATTGATAAAGGCCCTGTCGATGATGCCGACGGATTCAACGAGTCTGAAAAATTCCGGATTTTTGATCTTGGGTTTTTGTGTGGAACCCTGGCCCGTCATGCTGTAATGCATTATCCGTCTTCCCGGGGGGATTGATTGCCTTCATGCTGCCGGATGCCGTGCTTTCGCAGGAGGTTCATGATGACGGACTGGCTGATATCGACTTCCTGTGCCATGTCCTTATACTCAACGGACAGGTCTTCTTCAATCTCGGCAAGCACCGCTTTGAGATCGTATTTTTTCTCCTGCGTCGTCATCCGTCTCCCTTCCGTTCTATGATAATCCTTCCATACCGGGTTTACAGGTTTATCACTGGCCGCGCATTTTTGTAAGCAAGCCATGACTGTTTGATGGCCGCCTTGAATTCGTCAATGCTGACGTCCTTGCGGATATATCCGGATGCCCCCGCGGAAATGCAGTCTTCTATGGTTTCCCGGTCAGCAAGGGATGTCAGCATAACCACGAAAGCGCCTGGAAAGCGTGCCATGATTTCCTGCAGGGCGGTTTTCCCGGACTTCAAGGGCATGTTGATATCAAGAAGCAGAAGGTTCGGTTTGATGCGTGCAAACATTTCAACGGCTTCTTTTCCGTCTTTTGCCTCTCCGGCAATTTCTGAGTTCATGTCTTTCATGATGGCGCCGATATACCTGCGCACATGCGCTTCATCGTCGGCAATCATGATCCGGTTCTTTTTCTTGCCAGTCATTGGGGCGCCGTTTTTCTCTGTTTTTCCGGTTTTAATTCAAGGCAATACAACAAAGCGCCCTGGTTTGCAGTACGATCAATCCTTCAAAAATTGCGCAAGCCTTGACGGCTTCGTAAAAAGTCCAATATCTGCGTTGCCAACAATTTTTGAAGAATCTCACGTACACATAAGTACTATCAATTCTTCAAAAATTGCTCGCGCCTGGATCTTGAACTTTTTTCAAAGCCGTCTGAAACGGTCTTTTTAAAGGTTCATCAAGTTTCTTCTCGAAAATATAACAAAATAATACGGCATCTTCAATAGTTTTTCCAGCGCTTTTCCCGGCGTCGTCCCGAAGAGGATGAAAAACAGTGGGGCGGATAACCTGTCCGCCCCACCGTAAATGATGTCAATGAATGGCCTCGGCCATCAGGTCGGACACAAGCTTGTTGAACCTGGCGGGTTTCTCCACCTTGCCGCCCTCGCCGATCACGGCCAGGTCATACAGCAGTTCGCTGTAGTCTTTCAATTTATCGGATTGGGCGTTTTGTTCGTGGATCTTTTTGATTTTATCAATTACCGGATGACCGGTATTGATTTCCAGTATGCGCTTGCTTCTGGGAATCGACTGGCCGGTGGCTTTCAGGATTTTTTCCATGTAGGCGCTCATGTCGTGGGTGTCCCCGGTGAGGCAGGAGATGGAATTTTTTAAGTGAGAGGACGGCTTGACATCCTTGACCCGGTCTTCCAGGTGCCCCTTGAGCGTATCGAAGAGATCGGAGAATCCGGTCTTTTTCCCGTCATCGCCGGCTTCAATATCCAGGTCCCCCTTTTCTGCGCTTTTGAGTTTTTTCCCTTTGAACTCCGTAAGGTTCTGCACCAGGAATTCATCGACCGGGTCGGTCATGAGCAGCACCTCGTAGTCTTTTTCCTTGAGCGCTTCGATATGCGGACTGCTTATGATGGATGAAAGGGTGTCGCCGGTAATGTAGTAGATATCTTCCTGGTCCGGCTGCATGTCGGCAATGTATTGCTCCAGGGATCGCCACTTGTCTTCAGAGCGGGTGGTTTTATAGCGCAGAAGGCCTGTCAGCCGTTCCTTGTTATCCCAGTCATTGTAGGCCCCTTCCTTGAGCACGGCGCCGAATTCGTCAAAAAACTTGCCGTAGGTCTCTTCATCCATCTTTTCCAGCTTTTCAAGCACCTTTTTCACCAAGTTCTTGCGGATGTTGCGCACCAGGGCATCCTGCTGCAGAAGTTCACGGCTGATGTTGAGGTTCAGGTCCGGCGCGTCTACCACGCCGCGGATAAAGCGCAGGTACTCGGGAAGCAGGTCTTTGCAGTTGTCCATAATAAAGATGCGCCTGCTGTAGAGTCGGACACCGTGAGACCGGTCCGGGTGGAAGAGGTCAAAGGGCGCTGTTGAAGGGATGTAAAGGAGCGCCGTATATTCGGTGGTGCCTTCGAGCTTGATATGAATGTGATCCAGCGGTGGATTCCAGTCATGGCTGACATGGGAATAAAAATCCTTGTATTCATCGTCGGTGATGTCGCTCTTGTTTTTCGTCCATATGGCTTTCATGGAATTCAGGGTTTCTTCCCGGACAACCGTTCTGGTATTCTTCTCAACGGGTTTTCCCTCCTGGTCCAGAATGGGGTTGTCGCCATCTTCGCTTTCCGGTTCCTCTTTTTCAACATCCATGACCACGGGGTAGCGGACAAAATCGCTGTGCTGCTTGACCACCCTGCGGATAGTCCACTGGTCGGAAAAGTTTTCTTCCCCCTGCTCGGCGGGTTTTAAATGAATAATGATATCGGTTCCCCTGGAGACCTTGTCGGTTTCCTCA
>SLGU01000328.1 GCA_007136525.1 Desulfobacteraceae bacterium
ACCCCGAGGTTGCTGCCAGCTCCGGGCATCCCGGTGGCTTCTTCGCGCGCCATCCGGCACTACTGGGTGCGGTTCCGTCCAGTCACGCTGACTGGACGGTGTGGAACACGGTTTCGCCCCGGGGAGCGAATGAACCGTCGGCCGTCTTCGGCCGTCCTACCGGGCATCTCGTGAAGGGAGCGGGTCATGGCAGGCCACCGATCGCGATCGGCGATGCAGGCGCGTCTGGCGTTCGGCGTCGCGGCGCTGCTCGCCCTGTCCAGCTGCGCCGGAGGTGACGCCTCCGGCGAGCAGCCGCAGACGACCGAGCCCGAGGAGGTGACCGAGGAGGACCAACCATACGAACTCGAGGCTGAGGTCACCCCACGACCGGGGATGCTCGACGTCGAACCCGTCAGGATCTGGTTGGAGTACGCGCGCGGGGATGATCCGAGCACGATGTTGGTGACCTTCGCCAGCCAGGGCCCGCCCTGCGAGGTCCTCGACAGCTTCGAGGTCGACGAGGGCGGCTCCAGGGTCACGATCACGCTGTTCCACGGCCGTGACCCCGACGCCGACCCCGACCACCCCTGCGACGGTCCCCCCGATCGGATCTTCCAGGTGGCGGTGCCCCTCGAGGGGGACTACGACTTCCCGGACCACGCCACACTCATCAACGGCGGGAGCCTGACAGACGGCCCGTGATCAACCGGCGCCGGTCCCTCCACAAGCCACGACGGCGGCTCGCTACTCGGGGAACTGCACGACATCGAAGGGGTGCCACGCATCCACGTCGGGTGTGGAGAGCAACGCATCGGGGGAGAGCAGCAGATGGATTCGGCCGTCGTCCGCCGCTCTCGCCAGCGCGATGAAGGTCGTGGGCGGCACCAGATCGTCGGGTGGCCTTTCGAGGTCTGTCGCGACGATCGGGCCGGAGCCGCAGGTGCCGTCGACGTTGCACACGACCAGCCGGTCCACCGGTCCGGTGAGCAGCAGGGCGGCCCACACCCACCGGTCACGAGGAACCTCGTCGCCGCTGAGCCTCGGCACGTCGGGCGGCTGCTCGTGCACCACCACGTCGGGCAGGTCCGGGGTCTCGTACGGGACGCACCGCGCGCCCTTCGGCGCGCCCGGTTCGCCGCGCTGCGCGTCACGAGCCGGTGCCGTCTCGTGCCCCCCGAGGACTCGGACGGTGCGGCCGTCGGTGGCGAGCTCGCTCGGGTACTGCGCGAGCCCCGTCGGCCCCGGACCAGCGAGCAGGTTCCCGCGCTGGTCGAACCGGGATCCGAGCCTCAGCCCGTCGAACAGGCCGTCGGAGCGGCAGAAGAACAGCAGTTCGCGGGTGCCGCGTGGCAGGTACGGATCCACGGCATCGAGCACGAGCACCTCGCCCGGCTCCGGCTGGGTCACGAACACGGGCGTGCCGTCGGCGAGCTGTGTCGCGACGACATCCCCGATGTCGGGTACGAGGAGCGCCCCATCCGTCCCCGCCGGGTCGGGAATCAGCGGCTCGATCTCGAGCGTGCGCGGTTCCGTGCCCGTCGACACCGCGACGACCACGAGCAGTGCGGCCAGGCCGATGCTGGCCGCGACGAGCACGGTGCTCTGCGGCCGCGCCGGCCGGGGCTCGGGCGGTGCCAGGCGGGAGACACGGGCGCGCGCTTCGGCCTGGGCGGCCGCACCTGCCCGGCGGGCGCGCTCCTCGACATCGATCATGCTCCTGCCTCCTGAGCCGGCTCGGAGAGCAGCACGGCCAGCCGTTGCCGCGCGGCGTGCAGCTGGGCCTTGACCGTCCCCTCGGCGCTGCCGACGATCACGGCGATATCGGCGATCGTGAGGTCGCCCGCGTAGCGCAGCGCCACGACGCGCCGCTGCTTGGGCGGCAACCTCCGTACGGCGTCCCAGAACGGCTGCTCGACGCCGAAGGCGTCGTACGCCACCTCCGGACGCTTCGACAGACGCGCCACCGCGCGAGCCTCGGCGCTGCGCCGCCGCAGCCGTGACGTCGCCAGGTTGAGCGCGACCCGCTGGACCCACAGGTCGGGCCGCGCCATCTCGCGCACCTCGACCCACTGGGCTAGCGCCCGCGCGAACGCCTCCTGCACGACGTCCTCGGCATCTGCGCCCGGACCTCGTAGCGCGAGGACAACCGCCAACGTCGTGGTCGCCTGCGCGTGGTAGAGCTCCTCGAAGCGCAGCGCCTGAACACCGACCGCGACCTCGGTCGGCTCGCCTCCCACGTTCGCGGCGGTCAAGGGCGCTCCTCGCGTCCGGCCCCCCTCAGGTGATAGACGCACCACCACCCCTGCGAGGTTTAGCCAGGATGCTCTCCTCATGCCGCCAGCGCAGTTGGGTTTCCGTACGCGCATCAGAACGGTCTTGAAACGTCCTCGCAACCGCCTCACGTAACAACTGCGGGCGTTGAGCCACGCTATCGACCATGGTGGGGATACGGATCTGGGAAGTGGCGTCGTCGGGGCAGGCTCGGACCCGCAGGAGCCAGCGTTGGTCAGCGGCTCCGACCCCGGGGCAGTCCCGCGTGATCGCGGCAGGACCCGGATCCGTTCGTCGGGTGCGTGCCGTGGGAGGCCCAGGTCGCCGGGGTGCGTTCGATCTGCGTGCCGGGTTCGCCGAGCGTGGATCACAACCCCGACCAACCCCGTCGGAGTCAACGGATGGCGCCGTGCACGCACCCGGCGCGGTTCAACCAAAGGTGCCCTCAACCACGAGCTGACCGCCCATCTACGCACCAAGCGGGTCATGCGCCGCCCTCGCGGAGGCAACAAGTTCAAGTCCAAGACCATGGGCCAGTTCGCCAACATGGTCAACATCCGTGAGCGTCCCGCCGAGGCCACCGACCGGGCCGTTCCCGGCCACTGGAAGGGTGACCTGATCTGCGGCACCGGCGGCTCCGCAGTGGCCACGTTGGTGGAGCGCTCGACCCGGTTCACCCAGCTGGTGCGCATCGAGAAGATCAACTCCGAAACCGTGGCCGCGGCACTGGGCACCCACATCAGCTTCCCTGCGCGCGACCACCTCGGCGTCCGGCACCACATGACGGTCCGTCGGCCGGCTCGTGGAGTGCAGGGGGGACTTCATCAGCTGATACAGCATGGCTCCTTGACCATGGGCGGGGGCTGGCATCATGATTGAGTCATGCGCCGGGTTGTTGCTGTCAACGATGTGGAACTGGCGGTGGACGAGACCGGCAGTGGTCAAGCTTTGGTGTGCGTGCACGGGGGCTGGGTGGACCGGCACGCGTGGGAGGGCGCAACACCCGGGCTCGCCGACCGGTTCCGCGTCACCTCCTACGACCGCCGAGGACACAGCGAGAGCGAGCGGCCCGCTGCCAGAAGCGATGTCGAGGCGCACGCTGCAGATCTCGCTGCCTTGATGGACAACCTGGACGCGACCCCTGCCCACATCGTCACAAGCCCTATCGGCGGCAACTCCGTAACGGACCACTAGGGTGGTTTCGGGATCGGTGCGTCGCCGCTGCCCTGCGCTCATAAGGGAGGTCATGACATGACTATCGGTGGAAGCATCGCCCTCATCATCCTCGGGGCGATCCTGGCCTTTGCGGTCACTGCGGAAGTAGCGGGAATCGACCTGAGTATGGTCGGGATCATTCTGATGGCTGGTGGCGTGATCGGCCTGCTATTGGGTTTGACGATGCTCCGACGTCATAGGACCGGGCCCCCTGACGATCCGCCACTATAGGTAGAGAGTTCGGCCCTCAGGGCCAGCACGAAAGAGCAACCAGCGCAGGCAGCTCCACGTGCTGGTCTACAGCTACTCGGCCCACGAGCACGCCGACGTCAGGTACTAGCTCGCGAAGCACCTGCGCGTCCACCTGCACCCCTACCGTCATCGTGAGGCCACAAGTGCGTTCGAAGCATCTATCGCCGTGCTACAGGGCCGCCCACCCTCCTCGTTCATCGCGAAGAGCCGGATCCGTATTGCGCGTAGGTGGGGTGCGAACCCCCGTCCGCCTCATCCGTGATGCCCTGCACGAGGTCGATGATCCGTTGGCAACACAGAACCGATGATGCCCCAGTGGTGCAGTCCTGGCCGTGTTGTCTGGACGTGGGAGAAGCCGGCACCCACCTGGGTGTTGGCTGCGAAGCGTTCAGGTCAGGTCGTCGGCGGCCAGCGCCCCGCTGACGATGTCGTGGGCGGCGTCGTGGAGCTTGCGGTTGTGGTTGCGTGAGAAGCCACGCAGCAGGCCGAAGGCGGCGTCCATGGGGATGCCCATTCGCTCGGCGATGATGCCTTTGGCCTGTTCGATGCCGATGCGGGTCTGGAGTGCCTGCTGGAGTTGACCTTCGACGGTGTGGGCGCGATCGAGTTCGCGCTGCTGGAGCAGCCCGATGGTGGCCACGTCCGCCATCGCCTGGACGATCGCTTCGGCGTCGGGGTCGATCCCGCCGGGCTCGGTCAGGAACAGGTTGAAGGCACCGAGGATGGTCCCGCGGAGCCGCAACGGCACGGCCTGGACCGACCGGAACCCCGCGGCCACGGCGCGTGGCGCGAACAGCGGCCACCGGTCGCTCTCGTCGGCGAGGTCGTCGACCCCGACCGGGACCCCCGTGGAGAAGCAGTCCTGGCAGGGGCCCTCCTGGTTCTGGACCTGGAACAGCTCCAGCAGGTGGGTGCGTTCGTGCGATGCGGCGACGAACTGCAGATCTCCGGCCTCGTCGACCAGCAGGATCCCCGCCTCGGACGCCATCTGGAGCTGCACCACCCGTTCGGTCAGGGAGGAGAAGAACTCGACCACGTCGAAGTCCTCCACCAACGTGTCCGCGAGCGCCACGAAGGTCTCGACCAGCCGCCGTTCGCGACTGGGAGCGTCTTCACGGGTTGCAACCATGCGATCCTCTTCCTTGACGGTTCCC
>SLGU01000344.1 GCA_007136525.1 Desulfobacteraceae bacterium
CGCGCAATATTTGAAGAATTGAGGGTACTTAGCCGTATGTGAGATTCTTCGAAAATTGCACGCAACGTAGATGTTGGGCTTTTTTCAAAGCCGTCAAGCTTTATTCCGAGAGCCCGATCTCATACTGCTCCAGGTGATGCGCGGGCATGGGGTAAATCCCGATGCGGCAGTTGATCTGGGTTTCGAGCATGGTGATGAGCGTGCTCTTTTCACCCAGGAGCAGCTCCGCAATAACGGGATGCACCTTGAGCTGCACCCGGCTTCCCGCTGCTTCACCGGACTGGCGCATGATTTCCCGGTATATGTTATGGCACAATGTTTCGCGGGAAAGCAGCAACCCTTCCCCGTCGCAGTAGAAACAGGGTTCATAGAGCATTTTCGGCAGGGACCGCACCACCCGTTTCCGAGTCATCTGGATCAGCCCCAAATCCGACATGGCCAGCACGTTGGATTTTGCCTTGTCCTTTTGGAGCGCTTCCTTCAGCGCCGTGTAGACTTTTTCCTGGTTCGCCTTGCTTTCCATGTCGATAAAGTCGATAATGATAATGCCCCCCAGGTTTCTCAGGCGCACCTGGTATGCGATCTCCTTGACGGCCTCCAGGTTGGTCTGCAGAATGGTTTCCTCGAAGTTGCGCTTACCCACGAACCGGCCGGTATTGACATCGATGGAAACGAGCGCCTCGGTGTTTTCAATGATAATGTATCCCCCGCACTTGAGCCAGACCTTTTTCCTCAGGGCGCGCTGGATGTCCAGTTCCAGGCTATACGTATCAAATATGGGGGTTTCCCCCTTGTAAAGCGTCACGGACTCTTTCAGGCGCGGCATGAACTTGCTTACGAAAGACTGCACGGATTTGTATACGCTGGGCGCGTCAATGGTTACCTTGTCCGCTTCGTGGGCCAGAAGGTCCCGGACGCTCCTCAGCGTTACGGTCAGCTCCTGGTGAACCAGGTACGGGGACGGCACCGTCTTGTACTGATGCTGGATATCCTCGTAGAGGTTGTTGAGAAACTGCATTTCCTGGGAAATGGTTTCTTCGCTGATGCCCTCCCCGGCGGTGCGGACAATATAGCCGTATGTCTTTGTGCGCAGCGATTCCACGATCTCTTTGAGCCGGATGCGCTCCTGCTCGTCGCCGATTCGCCGTGAAATGCCGATATGGTCCACGGTGGGCATGAGAACCAGGAAGCGTCCGGGCAGTGATATATAGGTGGTCAGACGGGCCCCCTTGGTGCCGATGGGGGAGCGGGCTACCTGTACAAGGATTTCCTCGCCTTCCCGGATCAGTTCCTCGATGGGCGTTTTTTTTGTTTGCCGCTCCATGGTTGAATGGAACGTTTCAACGGCATCGCTTTCTTCTAAAGGCTCGCCTTCTTCTCCATTTTCGTCCGGCTGCCGCGTCAGCAGGAACTCCTCGGAAGTCCCGTTCCGATCATTCAAAATGTCATCGACGTAAATAAATGCCGCCTGGTTCAGCCCGATATCCACGAATGCCGCCTGCATGCCCGGTAAAACACGCTGGATGCGGCCCTTGTATATATTCCCGGTGATGTGGGATTCGTCCCGCCGTTCAATGTAGATTTCAACCAGCACGCCGTTTTCCAGCAGCGCCACGCGGATTTCCGGCCCGAGCGCATTGACGACAAGCTCTTTGTACATGTATTCCCATCGATTGGTGGTCAAAATAGCCCCTTGTTCAATTATGATCGTTTATATTTCCGCCAGAATGTCGGCGGGCCGGCAGAATGCCGCTCGGCTTCCCCGGGGGCTGTTGCTGCGACCCGGGAGACAGACTGGACGTCTGTCCCCTGGAGGGTGTGCAGCCCCAAACTGAACTGCCGCCAGCAACGGGACATTCCCAGCCTCGCACCTGCGACCCGCAACATATAATGGACATCATACCACCCACCACCCTTCATTTACAACCTACATCTGACGGCTTTGTAGAAAGTTCAATATCTGCGTTGCGAGCAATCTTTGAAGAATCTCACGTACGCATAAGTACTATCAATTCTTCAAAAATTGCTCGCGCCTTGATCTTGAACTTTCTACAAAGCCGTCTGAAAACGACTTTTTACGAGGCCATCACATCTTATAACTTACAACCTACAACCTACAACCTACAACTTACAACCTACAACCTACAACTTCGTTATCCTCACCCCGGCGATCTGCGCCTCCGAAAGCCCCAGAATTTCTTTGAGAACCGCTGCCGGCCGAATGCCGCTTCCGGGACGGTTGTCAAGCCGAAGGTCTATGATGCCGGGCAAAGGCCGGTCGATTTCAAGGACCTGGGCTTTCATGTCTGAGGTCTTTTCTTCCCCCTTTTTGGTTTTTTGCCGGTACAGAAAGGACTCCGCTGCCAGAAAATCCCTGATGCGGGCCGGATCAACGGAATCTTCTGCCAGGTGTATGCGGTATCGTTGGGATTCCGGTATTTCCAGGGCCTGCTTTCGGGTTGACAGCGCGCAGCCGGTTATTTCAAGACCCTCGGGAAGCTCCCGGTTCAGATCGTCCATCACGCGGGCAGGATCAACAGGCCGCTCCACGGTAATAATGGCGTATTCCCGGAGGCTTTCTACGCCCACGGGAAGCGCGTCCCCAAAGGATATTTTCGCCTTGGGGTGAAAACCGGATGAGAACGACACCGGCAGGCCCGCGCGGTTGATGGCCCGCAGAAACACGTTGACCTGCTCCAGGTGGCTGAAAAAACGGGCCCGGCCCGTTCGGCTGAAAATCAACCGGACAATGTTGTCCGGCGCGGCATCCCGGGGCGCATCCGAAAGCGTCCCGCCCCCGGCATCGATGACGGGATGAGGGGCGGCTGTTTTTGGCATGATTTTCTCAAAATCGCACACACCGCAGCCGTGGCAGTCGCCGTTCCGGCAATCCGTTGTGGAAAGGCCCTCAATGGCGCGTTGATATTCTTCCTGTAAAAAGTCCCGGGAAATCCGGGTATCGATATGATCCCAGGGAAGGGGCGCATCCGGGTCGCCTGACCGAAGGGCAAGCTGCGCCGGATCCATGCCCGCCCGGTCAAGGGCGGCCCGCCACCGGTGAAACTGAAAAGAATCGGTCCACCCGTCGAACCGGCAGCCGCTGCGGTAAGCGGCAATCAGAAGGCCCGACAGTCGCCGGTCCCCCCTGGCAAAGAGCCCTTCAAGGAGGCTGGTCTCCGGGTTCTGCCATTTGAAGGCGACGCCCGGCATTTTCAGGCTTCTGCGCAGCATGTCGATCTTGTCCCGTGCCGTTTCCAGGTCCGCCTGACGCGCCCATTGAAACGGGGTGTGTGATTTTGGGATAAACGTGGCCACGCTGGCATTGATTTTAAAATGCCGCTTGCCTGCAGGGCGGATGCGCTTCATCCGTTTTATGAGATGTTCGATGGCGTGGAGATCGTCGTCGGTTTCCGTGGGCAGCCCCACCATGAAATACAGCTTGACCACATTCCAGTCCAGATTGAATGCATCGGCAGCGGTCTGTATGATCTCTTCTTCCGTTATGTTTTTGTTGATAACGGCGCGCAGCCGGTCGGAGCCCGCTTCCGGGGCGATGGTGAAACCGGTTTTCCGGACCTTCCGGATTTCCTCCATGAGCTCGCCGGATATGGATCCCGCCCGGAAGGAAGGGATCGATATGGCAATCCGCTTTTGGGCATATTGCCGCATGAGGTGCGTCATCAAGGGGGAAAGGCAGGTGTAGTCCCCCGTGCTCAGGGATAAAAGGGACAAATCCTCATATCCTGTTGAGTGAAGGCTCCGTTGGGCAATATCGGCCACAAGGGAGCCGGCGCGTTCCCGGAGCGGCCGGTAGATCATGCCCGCCTGGCAGAAGCGGCACCCCCGGGTGCAGCCCCGGGCGATTTCAATCCTGAGCCGGTCATGCACGGGTTTGCCGAAGGGAAGGACCGGCGCATCGGGAAACGGGGCCGTATCCAGGTCGCCCACAACGGCACGGGTAACGCGGTCATACCCGGCAAGACGGGGCGTCAGGACCTGGCGGTCCTCATTGTCCCGGGAAACATCGAAAAACGACGGCACGTATACGCCTTCGATGCGGGACCACTGCTTTAAAAGCGCTGCCTTGTCCCGGCCGCCCCCTGCTTTCCATTCAATAGCCGCCCGCGCCATTTCAAGGGCGGCTGTTTCGCCGTCGCCCACCACCATGGCGTCGAAAAAGTCGGCCACCGGCTCCGGGTTGACCGTGCAGGGCCCCCCGGCGATGACCAGGGGGTGACGGGCATCCCGGTCCGCTGAAAAAAAAGGTATTCCGGCAAGGTCGAGCATCAAAAGGATATTGGTGTAATTGAGCTCGTAGAGCAGGGAAAACCCGATCATATCGAAAGCGGCAAGCGGCGTGCGGGTTTCAAGGGAAAACAGGGGGCGCTTTTCCGTTGAAAGGATCTCTGCCATGTCGTCCGCCGGCGCGAACACGCGTTCGGCGTAGATGTCCGGCTCCCGGTTGAGCACGTGATACAGGATCTGCATGCCGAAATGCGAGGTGCCGATATCGTAGAGGTCCGGAAAAGCAAGGGCCATGTGCAGCCGCACCTCGGCCGGGCGCTTCATGACCGCGTTGATTTCGCATCCCAGGTAGCGGCTCGGCCGGGAAACCCGGCCAAGGATGTCCTCCGGTGATTTGGGGTCCATTGTCTGTCGCAAATTATCCCTATTGCATGCCGGCCTGGACGAATTCCAGGGTCTGGCGGACATCCTCCCTGAAGAAGCAGTCCATGCCGTCGTGCCATTTCTTTTCCGCAAGCCTGCGGCGAATGCGGTCAGCCGTTTCCTGGCGCAAAAGCGTTTTGAGTGCCATGAACGGCCGGTTGGGGGTGTCGATCCACTGGGAGACG
>SLGU01000324.1 GCA_007136525.1 Desulfobacteraceae bacterium
TGGGGCGGGAATATCATGTAGTTTTCGGGTTTTTCGGAGAAAAAGGCTTCCTGTTGGAGCATCTTGTAATTGGGGCGCGTTTGCTGCCCCCCCTCAAGGAAAACCGCTTCCGGGTAATATCTGAAAAGAGGAAAATAGGACCTGCCGTCGAAACGGACATAGAGCGGAATGCCGTTGCAGAGCAACTCGGCGGCAAGGCTCAGGATAAACAGGGATACCAGTATCCAGAAGGCATAATACGCCCGCCTGTTTTCCTTGAAGCGAACCATGCGTTTTCTGGTTACCGGATTATTGATGAAAGGCATTAGAAGTTGTAAGTTGTAAGTTGTAAGTTGCAGGTTTCAGCATAAAGCTTGCAGGCCGCAGATAGTAAGGCCTGAGCTTACAATCTTCAGTCCACCAAGTCCATTAAGTCCACCAAGTCCACCCGTCCACCAAGTCCACTCTTATAATCTCCAGCCTTCCAAACCCAAAACCCCCATATTCTCTTCACCACTCTCTGAAGCAGCGCCTTCCCTGAACCGCCCTCACCCTATTGCCGCTGAAAATTGATTCGGGGATCGATCAGGACATAGCACAGGTCAGACAAAATATTTCCCAGCAGCCCAAGGATCGAGGTCAAGGCCAGAATGCCCATGAAAACCGGGTAATCACGCCCCACGATGGCCTCCAGGCTCAAGCGCCCCATGCCGGGTATTTCAAAAACCTGCTCGATAATAACGGACCCCGCGAACATGACGGTTAAAATACCACCGATACCCGTTGCAATGGGAACAAGCGAATTTCTGACCGCATGGCCCCATATTGCCCTGGAATAGGATCCACCCTTGGCCAGTACGGTGCGGACGTAATCCCGGCTGATCTGCTCAATGAGCGAATTTTTCATCAAGAGGGTCAGTATGGCGAAATTGCCGATAACATAACAAAGGACAGGCAGAAACATGTGCATGAAAATATCATGCATCCGGCCTAGGGTTCCCAGCTCGGCGTAATTGTCGGAATGGAACCCCGCCGTGGGAAAGATATCCCACAGGCCGTCGACCGTTCCGCCAAAAAGCATCTTCAGGATCATCCCCAGGGCAAAGGGTGGAATGGCATACCCCACAAACACGATGATGCTCGATGTAACGTCGAACGCACTGTTATGCCGGAGCGCTTTCATAATGCCCAGGGGGATGCAGATGAGGTAGGACAGGAGCAGGCCGGTCACCCCAAAAACCATGGACACTCTGAAGCGGTCACGGATCAACTCCCATGCGCTCCTGTCAGGATACCGGTAGGACGCCATCTGCATGCCGACCCGGTCGTCGATGAGCCATTTTTTGTACCGCACGTGAAACGGCTGGTCAAAACCATAATAGGCCTCGATTTCCATGCGCTGCCGCTCGGTGATGGTGTCCGCGGTGCCGCCGGCGGCGCGATACTCCCCCTCACCGATGCCCCTGATGTTCATGATGGCCTGTTCAACGGGGCCGCCCGGCACAAACTGGATCATTCCGAAACAAAGCAGCGTGATACCGATAAACGTCGGGAATACAAGCAGAATGCGCTTTATGAAATAGTCGATGCGTTCCATGGTCAACGGAAATTAGAATCGCAATGGGTTCAAAACCTTTGCCTGCAGGCGGTTTCAAAGGTTCGGGTAGTTATTATTAACGTATCCGGGGGGTCATTTCAAGACAATTCAGTCCATACTGGAATATGGGCATTATATATACCATTTTTTACTAAAATTTCTCATAAAGCAATCATGCTTTCACTATTGACAAACCGTTTTTTGTATATCATTATTAAATATTATTGGTAGCCATGAATCCCATGAAAGGCGGCCGCTACCATCAAAACATAAACGATTCCATCCGGTAAGAACCAGACAGTCCAACGTGAAAACAACCCATCCATCAAAACAACGGCCGTCAGGGCCACAAAGAGAGATGCCCCAAAAATACCGGCCGCTTATCAGGGCGCCCCGGACGCTGCTGCTACTGCGGATCAGCTTTGTGATAATCGGCGCCTTTTATTTCATTTTCCACGCTGACGCCGCGCTGATGGCTTCCCGCCAGACCATTGCTGCCATTGCCCTGCTGCTTTGCCTGACCTACCTGCTGCTGTATTTTATTGCGGGCAGGGAAAAAACGAGCATCGAATTCATCATCGTGCCCTTCTGGCTGGATATCGGCGGGAGCCTTTTCGTCTGGCTGATCGACCCGCTCAGCCCATCCCCGATGCTGCTTTATATTTTTGTTGCTGCCCTTATCAACGGGGTGCACAACGGCTTTTCCGCTTTTCGTAATGTTTTATGGCTAACGGCGCCGGCCGCACCCATGGTCTTCGCGGCCCGCAGCATGATGCACGGTTTTTTCCCAACAGAGCTCGTCTTGCTGGCCATTGGCGCGTTTATCATGCTCTACCTCTACCTGGTGATTACCGAAATCAACACCCTCCAGGACAAGACCCGGGAAAAAACCGCGGACATGACTCAAACCAACAAGGAACTGCAGAAAACCGGCCGGGCGCTTCAGGAAAGTGAAGCCCGCTATCGCGCGATGTTTGAAGAAAGCGGCGCGGCAACGGTGCTGGCGGAAGAAAAAACGACGCTGATTACTCTGGCCAACTCAAAGTTTGAGCAATTGACCAAGTACAAAAAAAGTGAACTGTGCAACACCATCCGGCTGTCCGATTTGATTTGGGCCGATGACATGGAAAAGATACGGCGCGCTCATCACGGCCGGCGGATGAGGCCGGGGGGGAAAACGCATCCGGACGAATTCGAGTGCCGGTTGACGGACAAAAAGGGCAATATCCGTTTTGTCGTCCTCAGGTTCGGGCTGAATATCTGGCATGAAAGGCTCATTGTTACCATGGTCGATATTACAGCCGCCCGGAAGTCAAAAATCGCCTTTCAGAAATACAGCGCCCACCTCCTGGAGTTAACGAAAAAGCTTCAGGAAAGCGGACTCCGCTACAGGAACCTGTTTGAAAACACCGGAACAGCAACCATACTCGTTGAAAAAAACATGCGCATATCCATGGTCAACTCACGATTTGAGGAACTGACCGGTCATCTGAAAAAGGATATTTTGAACAACAAGCGGCTTACCGAATTCATCGAAAAAAGAAGCCTTCTCCGAATCCGTCGATACCATGCCCGCAGAAAAAAACTGAATCTGCCGCTGCCAAACGAATATGAATGCCTTATCCGGGACAAGGCAAGAAACCTGAAGCACGTGATCATGAAAGTATATACGCCCCCTGGCCAGGAAAACAGCATCGTTTCATTTTTTGACATTACGGCAAGGAAAAAGGCGGAACAGCAATTGGAAGCGGCTCACGAAAAGCTCAAAATCATGGCGATTTCCGATGAGCTCACGGGCCTCGCAAACCGTCGGCATTTCAACGAATACCTCTCGCGCGAGTGGAACCGGGCCAAACGCGAATACACGCCACTGTCATTGATCCTGATCGATGTGGATTGTTTCAAGGCATACAACGACACTTACGGGCACCAGGCCGGGGACCATTGCCTAAAAAAAATCGCAGACGATATCAAGCTCCAGACACGGAGAGCCCTTGACCTGGCTGCACGGTTCGGAGGGGAGGAATTTGCCGTCGTCCTGTCCGGCACAGACATGAAAAGCGCTATGAACGTTGCGGAAAACATGCGTACCGCCGTCGAAAACAGCAAAATCGTCCATGCCGCATCGATGGTATCGCCTGTTGTTACGCTCAGCCTTGGTGTTGCGACCATAACCGATTTTTCCGAAGTCGACCCTGACCACTTGATCAGGAAAGCCGACCAGGCACTTTACCAGGCGAAAAACGAGGGGCGGAACAAAACCATGGCCATTGCTGAGGCAGATGCCACCCAAAAACCTTTTGATGCGTTTCTCAACGTCGAGGGGATGCTTTAAGCGTTTGAAGGATGTGGAAGGAAAGGGAGGGCATAAAAAAGGGGTATGATCCCGGTATTGAACCATACCCCTTATGATGACAGACACTGTCTGCAGTGTGTTTTTTAACGCTTGGAGAACTGGAAACGGGCGCGTGCACCGCGCTGGCCGTATTTTTTACGCTCCTTGGTTCGCGGATCGCGCTTGACCAGGCCCGCTTTTTTCAATACCACGCGGAAATCCGGATTTGACTGGAAAAGCGCCTTTGTAATGCCGTGCCGGATGGCACCCGCCTGCCCGAGAATACCGCCGCCCTTCACATTGACTTTGATATCGAATTCACCCACCGTATTGGTCAGTGCAAACGGCTGCATGATCATTTCCCGCGCCGATGCAAGGCCAAAATATTCTTCCACCGGCTTGTTGTTGATCGTCACCTCGCCTTTACCGGGCTTCAGCCATGTTCTGGCGACCGACATCTTTCGTTTTCCGGTTGCATAAAAAAGGTCTTCTGCCATTTATCCCCCAAGTATGAAAAAATTTTTCGTCTGATCACAAATTATTGCAGGCTGAGCGTGTCGGGCTGCTGCGCGCCATGCGGATGTTCATCACCCGTATAAACTTTGAGTTTCTTCAACATTGACGCGCCAAGCCTGTTTTTTGGAAGCATTCCCTTGACGGCAAAGCGAATCAGATCTTCAGGCCGCTTCTCAAGCAGCTTTTCCGCCGTGATCGCCTTTATCCCGCCGATATAGCCGCTATGGCGGTAGTACGTCTTCTGGGCCCACTTCCGTCCGGTCAGGCGCACCTTGTCGGCATTGATCACAATGATAAAGTCACCGGTGTCAACGTTGGGTGTAAACATCGGGTTGTGTTTGCCCCGCAGGCGATGCGCCACTCCCGAGGCAAGCCTTCCGAGAACAAGATCATTGGCGTCAACAACATACCATTTTCGTTCAA
>SLGU01000212.1 GCA_007136525.1 Desulfobacteraceae bacterium
TACGCTGGATTTCAGCATTGTTAAGGCTATCAGATATCTCGTTATACTTTTTATAGTAATTCAGGGCATTGGAAAGGTCTCCGGTTAACTCATAAATATCAACCAATAAACTTGTTGCAATTCTTATCAGACTCAGGTTATCTATATCTTCTGCAATTTGTTTACCAGTATATGCTTCTCTGAGCGCCTGATTCAGCAGGCCCTGTTTATGTAACACACCTCCCCTTTTGATATGCATTCGGGCTACTCCATGTTTCTCACCCCTCTTCTGGTAACTCCCTAAAGCTTCATTATAATAATCCATGGCTTCTTCTAAATCCCCCTCGTCATAAGCAATATCTCCCAGTGCAACAAGTACCCTGTCCAGGCCCCTGACGTCACCGATCTGAGATGCTATCTCAAAGGATTTATTAAAGTAATACTCTGCACTGTCTATATAGTTTTTGTTTAAATATATAAACCCTATGCTGTAAAGGTTGCTTGCCATTCCTGGCATATCATTAATTTCTTTTCTGATCGCAAAAGCATTACGATGCATTTGCAGGGCTTCATCATATTCCTGGAGATATTGTTTAATGCCAGCAATATTATTAAAAGCCAGTGCTCTCATATTAAAATCATTGACCTCCTCCGAGATTTTTAAGGCTTCCATCTGAGCATCGATGGCTTGCAGGATTCTCCCTTTATTGTAATGAATAAGGCCGATATTGATGTAATTATATCCTGCACCGCTAATTAACCCTCCTTCCTGGTTAATCTTCAAAGCCTGCATATAAGATTCCATAGCCCCTTCATTATCGCCCTTTAAATCAAAAATTATGGCAATATTGTTCAGGGCACTTGCCAGCTCGGTATTCAGGCCGGCCCGCCTGGCAACTTCAGCAGACTGTTGATAGCTATCCAGGGCCTCATCATAAGCACCGCGGCTGTGATAGCTGACACCAATAAATCTGAGTGCTTCAGCTTTACCACGGTCAAAACCAACCGCGTGTGCCTTATCCAGTGCCCGGGAGGCAAACAAGTACAGGCTGTCGGGGTAATTGGGGAAGTAGGAGCGGGCAAGCAAATTGAGATGATTTACCGCAACCGTGTCGTGATAAACAGTGGCACCACTATCCTGTGCCCTAACAAGCTGTTTCAGACTGTCATTGTGGGATGCATTTACCGAAACAGAAGTTAGCACGAACACAAAAAAAAATTGTATGAAAGCGATTCTCTTCATTGCATATTTTAACTTACTGAGCGCATCCATTCAAAAACTACCCGCAAAAGGTAAAGATACATTTTTTATATGGCTTTTGTAAGCTAATTATCAAATTATACTTTACAGCTTATGAAACAATACTGTCGGGTAAAGCTCAATGTTTTCTGATCTTTTATAGTATCGCTGCGCTGCAGCTTTTGTGGAGATACACAAATCTACTGACTATGAATATGTTCGTTGCGCTGCAGCTTTTTTTAGCGGCAGGGCCGCGACAATATTTGTAGAATTGGTGATCAACCAACAAAACCAAGCCCCAGCCGGGGCGATAATATTAAGAAACATCATAAACAACGCAATGACGATGTAAATAATTATTTTAACCGGACAGAATTGCTTATGATATTAAACCTGAACTGCCTGACTATGACGTACCCCTCACCCTGAGGCAACTGGGCCACAAGCCTTTTTACCACCGTGGAAGACCTGAGTCTGTGGGCCATGAATTTTAATAACCCCAAAGTGGGCAGCCCTCAGATCATTGAGAAGATGAACACCCGGGGAGTGCTGAACGACGGTACCACCATCAACTATGCCCTGGGACAAACCATTGGCACCTACCGTGGACTTACAATGATCGGCCATGGTGGTGCCGATGCCGGGTTCCGCACTTTTCTGGCCCGATTCCCTGAACATGAGGCGGCGGTGATCGTGTTCAGCAACGATGCAGGATTCAGCTCCAATACCATAGCCATGAGGGTTGCAGATATTGTACTGGAGGAGTTGCTGGATGAAGAGAAAGAGGACGAGCCGTGGGACAAGAATGTCACAGCTGCAGACCCGGCACTTTTCCCGTTTTTTGAAGGCCATTTCAAACAGGCAGAGGACAACCATGTCATTTTTACCACAGAAAATGACACCCTCCATTTTCAATCCAGTATACGAAGGGAGCCGGCACCCCTATACCCTTTGTCTGACAGAATATTCATTTCTGAAGAGGGCAGGGTGCGCTTTGAATTTCCGGAGCACAACCACCAGCCGGTGAAATCTGTAACTTTGACAAGAGGAGATGAATCCACTGAACTACCCAGAACAGAACCCTTTGACCCATCAAAAGTTGCATTGGAAGATTTTACCGGATATTACTACAGCCATGAGTTGGATATTACATACTCCATAAAGGTAAAAGAAGATAAGAACGGGGAGCAAAAACTTGTTTCAACTCAACTTCGCATTGGAGAGATCAACCTCACCCCGCTTACCCCCAACCACTTTGCCGGAAGTATGTGGTTTGTTTCAAGGATAAGGTTTGAGCGAGATGAAAAAGATACTGTTACAGGCTTCAGGGCCTCGGGCGGAAGAGCCAGGAATGTTTGGTTTGAGAGGGTGAGGTGAGGTAAAATCAATAAAAAAACTATTTTTCGGTCATTCAATGCAGCTCTATTCCTGCATCAATCAAAGGATACAAACAAAAGCAGCAAAAAAAATCATTTTTTTTTGCCAGATAAAAAAACTCACTTATCTTTGCAACGCTTTTAAGGAATACAGCAACGCTCATTTAAAAAAGCAAATTGGTCCGGTAGTTCAGTTGGTTAGAATACATGCCTGTCACGCATGGGGTCGCGGGTTCGAGTCCCGTCCGGACCGCCAACAAAGAATTTAAGCCTCTGATATTCAGGGGCTTTTGTGTTTTTAGACACTACATCCGCCACGGGAAATGAGATTTCAGCTTTAAATATGCTAAATGGATATCAAATCCACCCGTATATCCTAATTATTCTATATGGTAGCAATTGTTATGATCAAATATGAAAAATGAAAGGGATGTTTTGTAGTGGCAAAGAGAAGTTTATTTTGCCAGGTATGTGCCACATATTTTGATAGCCATAGCCACTGAGAGATTTGAACAGCAACTATTCTTTTTCAATTGTGTTTTTCTCCAATTCATTTTTTAGAGAAACAACATTAAGGGGGGGTAAATTAATCAGTTCATCACTCCCAGATAAGGCCGATAGAGTGGCCACATGGGCTCGAACATAAGGAAAAATAATGGCAGGAGCGTTAACATAGAAGTAGTTTCCCAGATCCTCTTGCTGAATTACATCTTTAAAGCTAAAGATACCCACCGCATGTATTTTCGCGCTGAAATTATCGTTGGGCTCACTAATTTCTACAATCAAATCGAGTTGAAAAACCTTTTCAGTTTTAAACAATATTCCCCGAGGAGCAAGATTAACTTTATATTCTCCTTTCTCTCCAGGTTTTTGTTTAAAGTTTGATTCTTCAACGATAAAGTTCAAAAACTTAAATGAAGATACCGGTGTATTTTCCATTAGGCAGCTTTTGCATAGTTTAACTCACTTTCCGCTACTATCTGAGGTTGAAAATACTCGGTTTTCACATCATATTTCATACCTGCAGGTTTAATAGAAATCCAACTTCTTATAATGGAGCATGCCGTATGTGTAACAGCAGCGATTTTGATAACATCATCCGGAGGTATAACCAAAATAGTTTCTTCAGGGAATATATCCAAAAACTCACTGTAAAGTTCAATCTCAAATTCCTCAAAACGGCTACCATTCTCATAAAAATACTTTGGACTAACCTCAATAATATGTTCAGAATGAACCTCACGATGTTCATATCTTAATTGAATATCCGGTAGTTGCCTGGCAATATTCTCAATTCTATTGATTACAAAATCTTTTGAATTGCTCATATCTTAATTATTTCCTTTAAATCTGATTTAATATTTTTGGCCAAACGAAAAGCTTCCTCACTTTCTGAAATTGACAACATTCGTTCAGAATAGTCGGCATCTGTCCTTAATGTCTTAAGCTTACCAACATCTCTTGTCAGATTTTTAAATAATCTTTGGTCGATTCGCTTTATATACTTCAACATTAAAGAGATATAGGCTACGTTGGTTCCTTGCCCTTTTTGTTTACTCTCACGAACAGCATGTTTTAAAGAAGTTTCATCGATTCCTTTTTCTATATTAAAGAACATGATGTATTGCAAACAAGCATAATAAGAACAATGTACTGCCTGATCATAAAAACTAAATTTGTTTAGCGATTCGACCGCTTCTTCATTTCTGTCAGATTTTTGAACAAAATCAGCCATAGTAAGCAGTTAATAAAGAATTGATTTAGCGAGATCGATATAAACAAATACAAAAGGGGCACAAATATACAAACAATAAACACAAAACAACCGGAATTGATTATTCTTAACTTAAAAAACCAACTTTAAAAGTTAGCCGTTTTACTTTAAAACAGTTCATTGCTTTTAATGCAATGTGGTACTCGTATAAAATGAATATTCCAAAATCTTGGTGTAAGGTTGTGATTTAGGGGGCTAATACACTGGCCTTGTAATTATCTCAATCATTTCGAGAAAAAAATGATTTTACTTTCCATTGAATAACAAAAACCCTCCTTCTCTTCAAAGATTTTACTATCTTAATGCAGTCCTTTTTGTTTGTCACACAATCAAATAATCTTTTGTGACTAATGACCGAACAACTCCTCAAAAAGATAGAGATCCTGGCCGATGCTGCCAAGTATGATGTTTCCTGCTCGTCGAGCGGAAGCAACAGGCAGGCCAGGGAAGGGGGGCTTGGTAATGCTGCCA
>SLGU01000239.1 GCA_007136525.1 Desulfobacteraceae bacterium
GACCGAAGCCATCAATGAAGCCAAGTAATCGTTTTTAAAATACTTTTACGCCAAAAAGCCGGCTGCTCCTGAAAATATGGGGCAGCCGGCTTTTTTTTCCCGGTTGCAAGGACAATTTCAACCGGGGTGGCTCCGGGTGTTGCCTGCGGCAACAATTGCAGGGGGTTGCTGATAGATCCTGGCGAAGGGCGGACCAGCGCCCTGTGGCCCAGCCGTTTATCACAGGGCGCGTCTGCGCGAGCCATGGAGATATCAGCGTTCTCCTGCAGTTGCAATGGCAACACCCGGAGCCACCCCGTTGAAATTGATCACTATTTATATGGTCGGAATGGAACATTGACAGAAAAGGGGGTTGCATGGATGCAACCCCCTTCTTTCTGCCTTGTTATAAAATATTGCTATTCAGAGATTATTATCCAATAAACGAGGCCTCGTCAATATCGATGGCCGCACCGTCGCATGCCAGGATGGCATTCATCTTTCCTTCGGTGGCCGGGAGCACCGTGTTGCAGAAGAACTGGGCGCTCCTGATCTGGCCGTCGTAGAACGGCAGATCTTTCTTTTTGGCCTTTTCCTTGGCTGCGGCAGCAATGTTTGCGCGCCATACGAGCATCCAGGCCATGACCACGTCGCCGCAAACATCCATGAACGGGTAGGAATGGGCAAAAGCGGTAAGCACTTTTTCCGACATGGCCGTTTTGCCCAACTGCATGGCGACTTCGCCAAGTTTGTTGAGTTGTTTTTCAAGGGTCTCAGCATACGGCCGGGTTTCGTCATTTTCTTTGCCCGCGCTGATGACCGCCATGATTTCACCCATCAGCTCCATGACCAGCTTGCCCTTTTTCATGCCGAGCTTGCGGCCGAGAAGGTCCATGGACTGAATGCCGTTGGTGCCTTCGTAAATCATGGTAATCCGGCAGTCACGAACAAGCTGCTCCTGGGGATATTCCTTTATGTACCCGTAGCCGCCGTAAATCTGCATACCCAGGTTGCAGACATCATAGGAGCGATCGGTGACATATCCCTTGGCAATGGGGATCAACAGGTCAACCAGATCCTGGTATTTTTCCTTGTCCTTTTCGTCATCCGACAGCTTGGTCATGTCCTCGCACCATGCCACGTAATAAAGCAGGCTTCTCATGCCTTCGATGTATGCCTTCATGGTCAGCAGCATGCGGCGGACATCCGGGTGCTGGATAATGGGGACCCCGGGCGCTTCCTTTTCGAACATCTTCAGCAGGTGACGCCCCTGGACACGCTCCTTGGAGTAGTTGACGGAATTGATATAGGATGACGTGGCACAACCGAAGCCCTGGTTGCCGACCAGGAGACGGGCTTCGTTCATCATGAGGAACATGGCCCGCATACCCTTGTTTTCTTCGCCCAGGAGCTCGCCGATGCACTGGCCTTTTTCCCCAAGGGAAAGGGTACAGGTGGCGTTGCCGTGAATGCCCATTTTTTCTTCAATACCCACGCAGTTGACATCGTTGAATTCGCCAAGGCTGCCGTCGTCATTCACCCGGTATTTTGGAACCAGAAAGAGCGAAATGCCTTTAGTGCCGGCAGGCGCCCCTTCAATGCGGGCCAGAACGGGATGGATGATATTTTCGACCAGGTCATGATCGCCGCTGGAAATGAAAATTTTCTGCCCGGTAACGGTATAGGTGCCGTCGTCATTCTTGACCGCCTTTGTGGTCAGCGCACCCACGTCGGACCCGGCCTCGGGCTCCGTCAGCAGCATGGTACCGCCCCATTTGCATGTAAACATGTTCTTCAGGTATTTCTTTTTCTGCGCTTCTGTTCCGAAAGATTCGACCAGCTTTCCGGCACCATGGGTCAAACCGGAATACATCATCAAAGGATAATTGGCGCCGTTGAAATACTCTGCTGCTGCCATGGAAAGGGTCACGGGCATACCCTGTCCACCGTAATCGGGGTCTTCAGTCATGGCCGTCCACTCGCCTTCGCATAGAAGCTCAAACGGCCTGCGGAAACATTCCGGGATTTTTACCTGACCGTTTTCAAACACGCAGCCGACTTCATCGCCTTCCTTGCGCGTGGGCAGTATTTCCTTAACGGCGAGGTTGCGGGCTTCAGACACGATCAGGTCGATGGTTTTCTTGTTGAATTCAGCATATCTTTCATGATTGCTGAACTCTTCTATTTTCAATTGTTCGTGAAGGACGAATTCAATGTCCCTGCGATCGGAAATCTGTTGTGCCATGGTGTTTTCTCCTTTTTTTCCGTATTAAAAAATATTTTGAAAAACAAAAAACAATAATCGTTCAAAAACCCGCCTTGCCACTTACTCACTATTTTTCAAATATTGACCGCCATGCAGCTAAACTGCTTATATTTTCTGACAAAATCAGTAATCTTCAGCGGTTTCACCGATTCCGTCAAAGCAGAGATCAACCAGCGGATCGGCCATTTTTGCAAGGTCGCGCTTCCCATCGGAAACCACCCACGTGTTGATCACCTCATTGACGGCACCGAGGATGAAACGTTTTGCCAGCCCTCGGGGAATTGTTTTTCGAATGGTGTTTTCCCTCTGCCCGAGGCGAATGATTTCCTCAAGAATATCCATGTACATCCGGGTAATGGCCTTGATATCATCCTCGTTGACATGCCGCGCCAAAAGGGCTTCGCGCTGAAAAACCACGGCAAGGTCCCTGTATTTCTGAAACTCGGTGAGATGCGTGCGGATCAGGGCCCTGAGCTTGTCTTCCGCGCTCGCCTCCTGATCCACGGCTTGCCTGAATCGATCAAACACCTGGCGCGTCGTGTGGTTGAAAAAATGGGAAAGGATATCTTTTTTATTTTTGAAATAAAGATAAATGGTGCCGTCGGCGACGCCGGCTTCGCCTGCAATTTTTGAAATCGTGGCCTGGTGAAATCCCTGCTCGGCAAAAACCTTGACCGCAGCATTCAAAATTCGATGGTATTTGTTCTTGTTTTGTTCCAATTGCGGCGCCTGTCTGATAACTATCCCCTATAACTTCAAATAAAAATGAATGAATGCTCATTCAGTAACAAAGAAAGCGTACCCCTGTCAAGGGAAAAAATCCACTTTCTATTGCAGGATCACGTTGAAATAAATTGGGGAGGATCGGGCTTATTTCACCCGTTCGACATACTGACCGGTGCGTGTATCAATTTTAATCTTTTCGCCTTCTTCGATAAACGGCGGGACCTGAACCACAAGCCCGGTTTCCATTTCCGCGGGCTTGGAACTGCCTGAGGCGGTGTCCCCCTTGACCCAGGGGTCCGCTTTTACCACGCGAAGTTCGATGAAATTAGGCAGGGAAACGCCGATGGGCTTCCCCCGGAAAAGCAGGACGCTGCAGATGATATTTTCCTTGAGAAATTTTATATTATCGCCCAACTGCGCGGCGGAAACCGCTTCCTGCTCATAGGTGGCGGTATTCATGAAATGATATTCGTCGCCGTCCGTGTACAGGTATTCCATCTGCTGCTCATCCAGGTCGGCATGGTTGAATTTTTCGCCGGAACGATAGGTTTTGTCGAACTGGTTCCCGCTGATCATGTTCTTCAGCCGGCACTTGTAGAGGGCTTGGCCCTTGCCGGGCTTTACAAATTGAAAATCCACGATCTCATAGGGATCTCCGTCGATTTCGACCTTCAGTCCTTTCCGTAAATCACTGCTTTCATACATTGCGGGTGTTCTCCTATGCTAATATTGCTTCTGCAGCCCTGCCCGCTTCGGCGACAAAGCGCGCAACCTTCTGCCTGTCTTTTTTAAATCGTATAGGCCTGCCCTGCTCATCAACGGCATTGGTATGGGTGCAACTGTCAACGCCTGCCGGACGGGCCACGGTGATGGCTTCGAAAACATTTTCAGGGGACAGTCCGCCTGCCAGGATAACGGGAATATGGCTTTCCTTTACCAGTTGTGCGGCCGCTTCCCAGTCACAGGTTTTTCCGGTGATGCCGATAAACCCTGAAACCGGCTGAGCATGCGCCTGCGTCAGATACGTATCCGTAAGAAAATAATCACTCAACGGTTCAAAATACCGGGCAAGAACCAGCACCGGCACCGGGAGCGCTTCCCCTTGCAGGGGCAGTGGAATGGAGCGCATGACGGCGATTTCGGGAAACCGCTCCTTGATGGTCGCCTGAACGGATATCATGCGGCCGCATGCCGCCTCCCACCCCACGGGGTCATCGATGACGGCGTCGCAGAAATGGACAATATCCGGACGGTAATAATCAAGGGCGAAAGATATGCGATCCACATCGGCAAAAAGCGGTATCAGGCTGCTTTTCGCCCCGGATTGCCGGACTTCCTTCACGGTGTCCAGGATTTCCGGCACCTTCCACCGGTCTGCATCCAAGATAACGCTGCCCACATGGTCAATCCCGATCGAGACCATGGCTTCGGCCTCATGGGGGGTCTGTATCTCATAAATCTGAACAATCATATGGTCATTCCTGCCTGTTTTCTGGCTGGCTTTTGCTGCGCTTTTTCCTGTATGCGCCTGACGCTCACCCTAATTCAGGCTTTTTAAGTACTACCGGTATGGCCGGGAACAAATTTGCGTTGACTTTTGGGACCTGCTTTAACATATTCATTTTGTTTAAGCAAACGATTTGCACGGGAATCATGGGCCGGCAAAGCGCCTTCAATGCCGTCGCCATCCAGTTACCAGCATCCGCGGCCAAACCGCATTAGGGGAGAACATGATCGTCATTATTGATTTCGGGTCACAATACAACCAGCTTATTGCCCGCCGCGTAAGGGATTTTAAAATCTATTGCCAGATAGTGAAGCCCGGTATCGATATGGACACGCTCCGCC
>SLGU01000354.1 GCA_007136525.1 Desulfobacteraceae bacterium
GGAGCGTGAGGTGCTGAAACTCATTGCAGAGGGGTACCCGAACAAGGAAATCGGCGGGTTGCTCAACATCAGCGTGAAGACGGTTGAAAAACATCGGGCGAACATCATGGCCAAGCTGAAATTGCACAGCGCGGCAGCATTGACGTCATATGCCATTGAACAGGGAATCGTCAATAAAAAGAACTAGAAGCGCGGCTTTTGCTCTTAAGCTTCGCAGCGACCGAGCCGCTCTGCAAAGGGATTTCCACTTCCACACGCGTCCCCCCGCCTGATTTTGATTTCCGAGGCCATGTTTTCCTGCCGTGTATCCATCATTTTAAATAATTTTTTTTCCATGGCTCCCGGCTGGTGGTGCGATACCGGGTAAGCGCCCGGTAAAGCGCCCCTGCGGCAAGTTCCGCGCAGTGATAGGATTCTTCAGGCAGGGATTCCAGCGCGTGGGCAATATCTTCCGGGGTGACTTTCCACGCCCGTCCCACTGTTTTTCCTTCGATCATGTCGCCCATTATGTTGGCGCATGCCCGGGTATTGATGCAACCGTCAATGGCAAATGCGACCGAATCGATCCGGCCGCTTTTAACCGACAGGAAAATTTCGATGCTGTCACCGCAGTCGCCGGTGTTTCTGCCGGATGCATCCGGATTGTAGAGCCGCTCGTCCCTGTCCGTCCGGAATGCCATTTCAAGGAAACGCAGGGAATGATCTTTAAGAAAATCAAAATCGGTTTCGTTCATTACAGTTGCTTCAGCACATTGAACTGAGTGTTATTTCGAGCCGGTGTGGCATTCACCGCAGAGAATCGGGCCGGCCTTTTGTTCCATGTGGCACGTCCGGCACTGAAGGTGATAGGCCCGGATCAGGTCCATTTCCGTGGCGTCCGGTTCGGCAAGGTGGCAGGCCGAGCATTCCATGCCCACTGAGTCCTGATATTCCAGTCTTTGCCCGTCTTCCCAGACATGATGACAAATGCTGCAATCGTAGATCCCGGCCGCATCGTTGTGTTCGTCATGGTAGAAGGAAACAACCGGTTTCAAGCGTTCCCTTTCTGAAAAGGCGGAATCTTCAACCGTCGTAATATGAAACTGGGCCTCTGTGGAGATTGATAGAAAAACGAGGCCGGTAAAGATGAAAACGACGCACAGCGAAGAAATTTTATAAAATGGCTTCATGGTGTTTCACCCTTCAGGGCCCGGCGTGAACCGGGATCTATTTTTCAATGCATTCAAAAAGAATATCGATAAGGAATTTTATCTCGATGTCGATCTTGTAATGGTGGATGATATCCTCGAGCCCGCCGTGGCAGTTATGGCAGGGGGCGATGACGATTTCAGCCCCTTTCTCCCTGGCTGCGATGAGCTGATCGGCCTTGACCCGGTTGCTTTCCACGCGCTTGTTCTTGTAGGGCGGACCGCAGTTGATCACCCCGCCGCCGGCGCAGCAGCAGAAATTATGCTCCCGGTTGGGCTCCATTTCAATGAAGGTTTTGCAGCTCTGCCGTACGACATTACGTGCCTTTTCATGCAGGCCCTGTCCGCGGACGATATTGCAGGGATCATGAAAGGTGACCGGCCGGTCGAATTTCTCAGCAATTTTCAAGCGGCCTTCAGACAGGAGTTCGTCATAGAAGGCGACGGCATGCACGACCGGTATGGGCGGCATTTTCCAGCCGAGAAAACGGTTCCCCACGTCATAGACCGACCGGAAAGCATGGCCGCATTCCCCCATGACGATCCGCTTGTTTCTCAGGCGCAGGGCGGACTCGAAATGGACCTTTTTGAGTCGTGCGGTCATTTCGATATCCCCTGTGTACATGCACATGTCGCTGTTGTCCCATCCGGGGTACGCCGTCATGGTCCAGTCGATGCCCGCCACATGCATGAGCACTGCGGCCTGGTATATCAATTGGGCACGGAACTTGGGTTCCGGTCCGATAACGGAGTAATAGACGTCCGCGCCTTCCTTTTCGAGGGGTATCCGCAGATCCGGGTACTCGTCCTTTGCCTCGTCCTCCTGCCATTGCAGGGTGTCGATCCATTCATCTTCCTGGACCCACATCTGGTTCATGGTTGCGCTGTGGCTGTGGGCGGTATCCTGAATATAGCGCGGCACAACGCCCAATTTGTGGCATACCCGGCGAACGAAGAGCATGAGAAACGCCACGTCGATCCCGAACGGGCAATACATCATGCAGCGGCGGCAGAGGTTGCAGTCGGTGAATGCGATTTCGCAGGCCCGCATCAGCGTTTCCCGGCTCACCCGCCCTTTTTTCCGGGTGAATTCGCCCAGGGTCTGCTTGACCTTTGCGGCCGGGCCAAACCGCGGCTCCTTGTCGTGGGACAGGTAGAAATGGCAAGCCTCGCTGCAATACCCGCAGCTCATGCACGTGTTCAGGTAGGCCTTGAAGCGGGCGCCGCCTTCGGTTTTGATCATGTCGTTGATGACGCGGGCGATATCTTCCTCGGAGAGCTTTTCCGCGCTTAGGGCGATGGCGTCATCAAGTACAATAGGGTCGTCATTTGTTTTGGATTCGGCGATGGCCATATGGATGATGCTCCGTATTTAGTCGATTGATGGTGTAAAGGCCGAAGGCATTTTCTCCCAACGCAACCCTTCCCACCTGTTTTCACTTACAACCTACAACTTACAACCTACAACCTACCAGTCCTTTGCATGGCGCACGGCCCCGAATTCGGATCCCGCATAGGTCCGTGTGAACGGGAAAAAAAACATGTGGCTTAACTTGGTAAACGGGATCAGCACCAGCAGGAGTTCCCCGGTGAGCATGTGCAGCAGGGTGGCGATCTCGAACCCGGCCCACCCCCTGGCGGCCCAGAAACCGGTTACAAAAGGAGCGGCCACAAGCAGGATCAGCAGGTAGTCCGAGGCCGAACTGAGGTAGCGCACGTCGGGCTGAACCAGCCGGCGGACGAAGAAATAGACGCAGCTCAGGATCACGATGATGGTCATGACCTGGGCTGTTGTGCCGGACATGTACCACCAGGAAATATCAAATGATTCCTTGAACAGAATAATATGCGCGAACAAAAACAGGGGCACGGCGATCAGGCTGATATGAAATGCAAACGTGACGATGGTAAGGACCGGCTGCCGGCGCATGCTGGTGCTGCCGAAGGGGACAATCCAGTGGAGCATGGAGCGCGCGGCGAAATATGGGCTGAAATAGGTGAACACCACGTGGTCCTTTTTCCTGGCCTCGAGGATGAGGGCGGTCACGCGGTATATGATCCCGCCGAAAAAAACAATAAAGGCGCCCCATGCGAAGGGGCCGCGGGCGAGTGCGTAAATATCATACATGACGGCCTCTTTTCATTGTTTGGGTAATTGGTCGGTTTCTATTATGTGGCGGCAGTATTTTCCTTCGTCTTCACCGGTGCCGATGCCTTTGACCATGAGCTTTGATCCGTCCGGGCTGAAAACCGGGTCCCACGCGGCTGAAAAACGCATGTCAAGGAGCCTGCCGTTTACGGCGATGGCATATTGCCCACCTGTTTCAACTTTTGCGGCGACCATGTCCCCACCCGGGGAAAAGGCCGGGGCCCAGACGCGGTCATAAGGCGTCGGCCATGCCTTGCCGTCGACCGCCACGTTCCACTTCCCGTCAGCCTTGCCGGTGCATGCGATACGGCTGTTGTCGGGGCTGTAGACGGCATCCAGAACCGCCTCGTTGAATGTCAGGTTCCAGGGAACGTCATTTTCAGCGACAGTCCATTTCCCGAATTTCGGGGCGGTGATGGCCGCTATTTTTTTTCCGTCAGAGCTGTAAAAATGGTGCCACAACTGGGCATAGCGCCCGTCCCAGAAAAGCTGTCCGTCTTTGGCCAGGCTCCACCCCCCGGCGACCTTGACCGGGGCCGTGACGGAGTTGTCCACCGGGCTGAAACGGGGACGCCATATACCGCTGAAAGTGGCCGGCCACACTTCGTCATTTATGGCAATGGTGTAGTCGTAGAGGCTTTGTCGCACTTCAGCCGCCACGAGCCGGTTGTCCGGATTGATGTCGATCTCCCAGGCATTGACAAAGGTGTTTTTCCACGCATTTCCGTTGACGGCTACGGAGAAACAGCCTTTCTGGAAACTGAATATGTCGCCTTCCTTCAGGGCCGTGGTTTGAATAACGGCTGCCGCTGTTTTGCCGCTGCCACTGATTGTCAGGTTGTTCATGGAAGAAAAACCCGTTTCCCACGGCGCGTCATTGAGTACCGCGAAATAGCTTCGGGCGTTCTGGGCGGCAATGGCGATGCCGCCGTTATCTTTTGAAAACTGCATGTTCCACACAAATTCGAACCAGTTTTCCCAGGCAATGCCGTCAACGGCGACGCTCCATTCGGCTGAGTCGGAAACGAGTGCCGCTGCCCGGTTGTCCGGTGTGAACCGCAGGGACCAGACCTTGTCGAAAGTCCTTTCCCATGGGGTTCCGTTTACGCAAACCGTATAGGATTCTTCGTCGGTCTTTATGATCGCTGCGATCATTTCACCGTCCGGGCTGACGTAGGGTTCTTCAACCGCCTCATAGTCGGATTTCCACTTTCCAATATCCGCAACAATTTTTTTCCCGGGTGCCCAGTCCCACTTTTCCTTGTCTTTCATAGGCCGCTCCTGCCCTTTTCTTTGCGGCCATTCCCGGCAGGCTGTCAAACCTTGCCCGGATGCCATGTGGCCGCTCAGATGGCTGTTAAAAGATTACTTATGATTCACTATCGTAATTCAAATGATTAGTTTACATAAACGTGAAGTTAAAATCAAGCGTTGTCGGTATCGGTCCGGAAAATTCGGAGCAAA
>SLGU01000305.1 GCA_007136525.1 Desulfobacteraceae bacterium
CCACGCGTTACTCACCCGTGCGCCACTTTACTCGCCTTAAGCAAGCTCAAGGCTTTCTCGTGCGACTTGCATGTGTTAAGCACGCCGCCAGCGTTCATTCTGAGCCAGGATCAAACTCTCCACTTAAACCATCAAAAAGCTTAAATGTTCAAAACTGCTTCCCGACCCGCTTTTCTGCCACTATTTAGTTTTCAAAGATCAAGGATGATTCCTACCCGGAAAATCCTTTTTGCCACCCCGACTTTGCGCCGAGGAACAATTTTTATATATATTCTTTTTGCCGTTTGCTGTCAATCAGAAAATTCATTTTTTTCATTTTTTTCTGAAAAGCAACTTTTCTCATCGCGCGGCCCCATTCCATCATTCGGACATACCGCTTGCGATGAATTTCAGCTTTCTACACCCTGCAATCTAACATGTCAATACAAAAACAGAACTTTTTGATCTTTATTTTTTCAAAGCTGGCAAAGGTTTTCGGATGACAATCCTTTTAGATGCAATATCAGTCAATTATGGCGAAGATTGCCGTATTGCAAACGTTTATGGACGCGGATCGAAACTCCTGCAAAGGATAGTCAGCCCAGGATTCCTGATGCATGGTCAAGGCGAAGCCGCATTATGATACCCCGGGCATCACAGCCATGATTGGAGCGCCTGCAGCGCAGCCCCAAAGCATTGCGGGCGGCGCTGGAACCGCATCTAGTGGTTTCCGTCCCTGAAGGCCTTGATCTTTTCCACCACATAGGCTTGCTGCGACGCCGTCAACTCCGGATAAACCGGGATGGCAAGTGTGTGCCCGGCCGCATGCTCGGCATTGGGGAAGTCGCCGGCTTTGCCGCCAAGGTAGGAAAAACAGGCCTGAAGGTGCAGGGGGACAGGATAGTATATTTCACACCCGATGCCGTTTTTCAAAAGGTAATCTTTCAATTCATCTCTTTTTTCAGGAATTTCAATAACAAACTGGTTATAGATATGCCGGTCGTGTTTCTCCAGCGGCACCCGGATATAATCGGAAAGCCCGGCGTCCTTGATCATCTGCCGGTATCGGGCGGCATTGGCCTGCCTTGCTACCGTCCACGCGTCAAGGTGCTTCAGCTTGATTGAAACAATGGCCGCCTGCAGTGCGTCGAGACGAAAGTTGCCCCCGATATATTGATGATAATATTTCGGGTGCCCCCCATGCACCCGCAAAATGATCAGCATGTCGAAAAGCCGTTTTGAACCGGTCGTGACAATGCCGCCGTCCCCGAAGCCACCCAGATTTTTTGAGGGAAAAAAGGAAAAACAGCCGAAGTCGCCTAAAGAACCCGCTCTTTTCCCCTTGTATTCGGCCCCTATGGCCTGGGCCGCATCTTCGATGATCAGCCAGTTATTGTTTCCGGCAATTTCCGCGATCTCATCCATATCAGCGCATTGGCCGTAAAGGTGAACCGGCATGATTGCTTTTATGCGCTGCCTTTCAGGTACGGGCGTATCTTCAACAATGCGGTTGACGCTTTCCGGCGACAGGTTATACGTATCCGGGTCGATGTCCGCAAAAACAGGAACAGCGCCCACCCGTGCAATGGCACCCGCGGTTGCAAAAAAGGTGTAGGGAGAGGTGATCACCCGATCCCCTGCTCCAATTCCGGCCGCCATCAGGGAAAGCAGAAGCGCATCCGTGCCGGAGGAAACGCCGACCGCATAATCGGTGCCGCAATAACCGGCAATTTCCGATTCCAGGGCCTCAACGTGCGGGCCCAGGATAAAATACTGGGAGCTATAAATCTCTTCCGTCACTTTCAGGCATTCATCTTTTATGGTGGCGTACTGCAGCTTGAGATCCAGCAAGGGTACGTTCATCATTCCGACTCCATTGTGTTTTCGTGTTTATTGGTCAATTCAGCTGCTTTCGTTTTCCATTGCCTTTCTTTTTCCATTGCCTTTTGCCATTGCCATTGCCATTGCCATTCATTCCGGCACGTATGGGTGTACAAAGTGTTTCCAGGGCATTTTCTCCCAGAAGCGCGGTGACCTCCCGGGTCAACTCCACCCCGGCTTTCAGCGTCATGCTCTCTGGGAAGGAAATAATAGTCGTCGTTTTTTCAGGGATGGTGACATGCAGATATACCCGGCAAGTACCGGGATGCCTTCTTAAAATCTGATCCAGTTCATGGATGGTCGATTCGTCCGACACCGCTGCATCCATGTGAATATGAAGGCTGGCGGCCCAGCATTCCTCGGCCTTTTCAATAGGAACGATCTCATCAGCCAGGATTTTCGCACTCTTCTCGTTTTTCTGCACCACCCCCTGGACGAACAAAGGCACGTCTACACGAAGCATTTCCTGAACCGTCGTATAAAGGTTCGGAAAAACGATTATTTCCACAGCACCCTGGAGGTCCTCCAGGTCCAGAAACGCCATGGGCTCGCCCTTCTTGGTAAAAATCGTCTTCACACTCTTGACCATCCCCCCTACGCGGACGGCCTGGCCGTCCCGGATGCCGTCTTCCTTGACGGAAAGGGCGTCGGCATTGGCGTATTTCTCCATTATATCCAGGCATTCATCCAGCGGATGGGCCGTAATGTAGAAGCCGATGGTTTCTTTCTCCAATTCCAGCAGCTGCTTTTCATCCCATGGGGGCAAATCCGGAATAGATGGAAGATTGATGGGGTCGCTTTCTTTCGCTGTACCGAAAAGGGACATTTGCGGGTCATTTTTTTCCTTCTGTTCATGATGCCCGTATTCAAGGGCATCCTCGGCAACAGCCATCAACTGCGCACGGTTATACCCGGTCATATCGAAGGCCCCGCACTGGATAAGGCTTTCCACGACCCGCTTGTTCACCCGGCGCAAATCCACTCTCCGGCAGAAATCGAACAGGGCGTCGAAACGGCTTTCCCTGCGCATTTCAATGATCGAATCAATGGCGGATTCGCCGACGTTCTTGATGGCGGCAAGGCCGAAGCGGATTTTATCACCGATTACGGTGAAGTTTTTATCGCTTTCGTTGATATCCGGCGGCAGGATGTCTATACCCATATTCCTGCATTCGGCAATATACTTGGCCACGTTGTCAGAGGAGTTCATTTCCGAAGTCAGCACCGCCGCCATGAATTCAACCGGAAAATGGGTTTTGAGATAAGCGGTGTGATATGCGATCAGCGCATAGGCCGCGCTGTGGGATTTATTGAACCCATAGCCGGCAAAGGTTTCAATCAGCCGGAAGAGATCCCTGGCGTTATCCTCTGATACGCCCTTTGCAATCGCCCCCTTAACGAACCGATCCTCCTGCTGCTCCATGACCGATGCGATCTTTTTTCCCATGGCCTTTCGCAGACTATCCGCTTCCGCCATGGAAAAGCCCCCAATATCGCCGGCGATTTTCATCACCTGCTCCTGGTAGAGAATCACGCCGTATGTCACGTCCAGAATGGGTTCAAGCTCCGGAATCAGGTATTTGACTTTCTGTCGACCGTGCTTGCGTTCAACGTAATCATCGTGCATGCCGCTTCCCATGGGCCCCGGGCGGTAAAGGGCCACCAGGGCGGTTATCTCGGCAAAGCTTTCAGGCTTCATCCGGGTCAAAAGCCCTTTCATGCCGGCACTTTCAAGCTGAAACACGCCGGTGGTCAACCCCTTGGAGAGCAGCTCGTAGGTAGGCCGGTCTTTCAGGTCCATGTTGTCCAGATCCGGCGGCGTCTTTCCCTGGGCCTCGATAAGGGCCAGGGCATCGGCAATGATGGTCAGGTTTCTCAGCCCCAGAAAATCAAACTTCACCAACCCGATCTTTTCGACCATCTTCATGTCAAACTGGGTCGAAATTTCACCCCTTTTCCCTTTATGCAGGGGCAGGTAGTCCACCAGGGGCCTGTCCCCGATCACAACGCCCGCGGCATGGGTGGATGCATGACGGTTCAAACCCTCCAGAGACCTGGATATTTCGATGAGCTCACCGATCACCGGGTTGGCGGATGCTTTTTCCCTGAGCTTCGGCTCAAGCTTCAAGGCATTTTCAAGGGTCATGCCCAGCGAATCCGGCACCAGCTTGGCAATTTCATCGACCTCGGCCAGGGGAATATCCAGCACCCTGCCCACATCACGGATAACGGCCCTTGCCTTCATGCGGCCGAACGTTATGATCTGGGCCACATAATCCGGCCCACCGAAACGGTCCACGACATAATGGAACACTTCATCCCGGCCGTTGATGCAGAAATCCACATCAATATCCGGCAAGGAACTGCGGGAGGGGTTCAAAAACCGTTCAAAAATAAGCGCATTTTCAATCGGGTCGATATCGGTTATCCCCAATGCGTAGGCGACGAGACTGCCGGCCGCGGACCCCCGCCCCGGGCCGACCGGAATTTTACGCTTTCGGGCATATTCGATGAAATCGGCGACAATGAGGAAATAGCCGGGAAACCCCATGGAATTGATGACGTCGATTTCATAGTCGATTCTTTTCTTGTACACCGACGCGTCAATACCGGGGTTCTTTTCTTTGAGCTTTTTCATCCTTTCTTCAAAACCCTGCCGGGTTTTTCCTTCAAAAAGATCCGCCTCGGACGCTGTGCCGTCCAAATTGAATTTCGGGAAATGATGTGATTTTGTATCGAAATCGAGTGCGCAGCGGTCGGCAATTTCAAGGGTCTTTTCAACCGCCCCTGGAAATCCGTCAAATGCGGTTCTCATCTCCTCGCCGGATTTAAAATAAAGCTCTCCCTCGCCGAACTTCATCCGGCTTTCATCCTTCAAGGTTTTACCTGTCTGGATACACATGAGCGCCTC
>SLGU01000308.1 GCA_007136525.1 Desulfobacteraceae bacterium
CGAGCAATTTTTGAAGAATCTCACGTACACATAAGTACTATCAATTCTTCAAAAATTCCTCGCGCCTTGATCTTGAACTTTTTTCTTTGCCGTCCCAAAGTGACTTTTTACGAATGCATCAGAATTAACAATCAAGTGTTTTTCATACGCTGAGGCGGTGCGGCACCAGATATTGTTGGTGACCGGTTTTTCAGCAAATATAACATACACGAGAATCGCTAAATGATCAAAAAAACTCTCAACCGGACCTGAAAATGGTGCCAACCTTCCGCACCTGCAATATGCTCGACAAAATCGATAAAGATCCCGGCCGGTTTTCCGGATGAATCCGTGAATACTTTCGGAGCGTTTTCGTAAACACCCACCGATACGATGCGTTCCCGTGCGTCGGTGGATGAACTGTATCATACAGCTTTTTCCCGTGCATCCAGTATCTTTCGGATCATGATGGCCATATCGCTGAGGACAACCGGTTTGTAAAGGAACCCCTTGATGCCCGCGGCTGCTGTAGTCTCTGCGGTCATGGTTTCGCTGAAGCCGGTGAAAAGGATGACCGGGATATCGCGCCTCAGGGCGATCACCTGTTTGGCAAGTTCTTCGCCGTTCATTTCCGGCATGGCCATGTCGGTCATTACCAGATCGTATGCCGCAGGATCCGCGCTGAATGCCTTCAGCGCCTCGGTGCTCCGGGTATATGCGCTGACGCGGTACCCAAGCCGTTCAAGGGCTTGGACCTGAATGCGGACAATGGCTTTTTCATCGTCCACCAGGAGAATCCGTTCGCTGCCGAGGGGTGGAATGTCTGGCGGCAATTGGGCTGAAACGGCGTCGCCTTTCCGATGCAACGGTAAAAAAATCTTAAAGTCAGCGCCTTTCCCTGCTTCCGTGGTCACGCGGATATCGCCGCCGTGCTCCCTGACAATCCCGTAAACCATGGACAGCCCAAGTCCGGAGCCCTTGTCCACGCTTTTGGTTGTGAAATACGGATCAAAGAGCCTCGGGATCAGTTCCGGGGGGATGCCGCACCCGGTATCTACAACCGACAATACGACATACGTGCCGGGTTCCAGCGTGGTTCCGGTTAAATCATCTGCGGAAAGGGACTGTTGGAACAGCCGGATGGAAATGCCCCCCCTGTTTTCTTCAACCGCATGATAGGCGTTGGTGATCAGGTTTATGACGACTTGATGCATATGGATCGGGTCCGCCAGCACCGGCCCGCAGTCGGCCTGGATATCGGTGCGGATATCGATGTGGGAGGGAATGGTGGCCCGGATCAGTCGTTGGGCCTCCATGATGACCTGCTGTAAATGGATGGCCTTTTTTTCATGGTCGGCCTGGCGGCTGAAGGACAGGATGCGGCTTACCAGCCCGGCGGCACGCCGGGCGGCCGTATGGATTTCACCGGCGTTGTCATGCTCGGGGGAGCCTTTTGGCAGATCTTCCATCAGCATTTCCGAAAGCCCCATGATGGGAAACAGAATGTTGTTGAAGTCATGGGCAATGCCGCCTGCCAACACGCCGATGGCTTCCATTTTCTGGGCCTGCTGCAGGCGGGCTTCGATCTGCTTGCGCGCCGTAATATCGCGGTTGCTGACCCGTCGGCCCAGAAAAACACCCACTGCATTCCAGATAGGAATACAATGATGATCAATCCAGGTTATCCGGCCGGATCTGTGGGTGATGCGAAACTCCAGGTGCGGGATGCTCGCTTCAAGGGCTTCCATTTCGAGATGGGTTGTGAACCGTTGAAAGTCCGTTTCATCAACTATCCGCTGGAGAAGCGTTTTGTCCGCCATGAAAGCGGCGGGAGGGTAACCGGTGATCTTTTCGCAGGAAGGGGACATCCATTGCAGGTCTCCAGCCGGCCCGACCCAGTATTCCCAGTCGTAGGTGTAATCGGCAATGGTGCGCAGCCGCTCCTGGTTCTCGACCAGGGTATCGGCCATGTCGTCAAACGCCCTGGCAAGAGACGCCAGTTCGTCCGGGGCGTTCTCAAGGCGGCTGCGGGCATCCATGCGGCCTTCGGCAAACGCCTTTGTGGCGTTTATCAATTGTTTGATGGGGGCCATCAGCGTCCGTCCGCCAACCAACTGGGCGATAAAGATGGCCAGTCCGGCGGTCAGTATCAGCATGAGTATATTTCGCAGGAGTATCTGATTGGCCGGTTTAAGCACCATGTCTTCAGGGATGCCCGCCCACATGTAAATATAAGGGTCCTGGCCTTCAATGATCCGGACCGGCTGGAAGGCAAAAATCCGGCGCACGCCGTCCGAGCCTTCATGAACGGAAATTCCCGGCTCAAGTGCGCCTCTTGAACGTTCCCATGCGGCATTCGCGATGGGATGGCCGATGGGGTTGGTCCCTTCCCTGAGGGGATAATAAAAGAGGCGGATGCCGTTTCTATCCGTCACGGCCAGGAAGGAATCCCCGGGAAGCTTGGCGAGATTGAAAAAATGGGCGAAGCTGTCCAGGTTGAGCGCGGCGGTCAGAACCGCCAGGACATCGCCGCGGTCATCCAGTACCGGGTATGCAAACGCCATGCTGGGAATTGTCTGCCCGACGCGGGTTACGATATACTCTCCGGGTGCGAACGTCTTTTTATTCAGGGCGCCCAGAAAATGCGCCCGGTCTGCCAGGTTGGTCGGGGTGTACACCACGCCGGATGCAAACACATTCCCTTGTGGATCAACGGCTGCGATATTGACATAGGCGGGATTCTCTTTGACGATGGCCTGGATGAGAAGGCTTGCGGACGGGCCGTCCATCATCCTGATTTCGTCCATCCGGGCGAGGGTGGCGAGCAGTTGGCGGGTGGAACGGGTGATGCCCTTTTGCACTTCACCCATGGTCTCGGCAAGGAAAAGCATTTCGCGCCTGGCATCCTGAATGGCTTGCCGGCGCATTTCCATGCCGGAATAGAGGATAATGGCCAGCGCGGGCAATACTGCCAGGAAAACGATCAATGTCAGGATGATCCGGATTGAGCTGGAAGAAAAGGGGGGCATGGTGAAAATTCCCTGGGCAGTCCTGCATAATCACAATAATGACGGTGATCGGTTCTTTCGAATACATATCACATTTTTTCTGTTTGCACACGCCTTTTGTAATCTCTTTCAGCAATGAAAACGGCTTCGCATGGAAATTATTTCAGGCGGTTGCCATCGGTGCAGGGATGGCCCGTTCAAGCAAACCGGTTAGAAAAGGATTTATTGGGGCCTTTCAGGAAAAACAGGTACAAAAAAATAAAACAGCAGAAAGCGCAAGCGGTTGTCAAATCCTGTGGATGAGGTTTCCTGCATATCGGTATTGATTTAATCGTGCGCATACCTTATATATGATTCTGACTTTGCAATGAATCCATATCCGTACGCCGGGATGGCGCCCATATACGGGCACTCCCGGTTTTCCGCCGGTGGGCCGCCTGCCGGGCGTGAAAGCGGGTCAAGCGTCGAACAGGTCGAAAGCCGGGCCGTAAAGACAAAAGGGGAGGAAAACCGTGAAAAAAAGAATTTTTCTGTACAGCATGCTTTTTGTGTTTCTAACGGGCATGTTTGCCGTCAATGCCGCCGCGTATAGCCAGAACCCCAATCTCAACTGGGGGGCCACGAACATCCTGGAAGGCATTGTGCCGCCGCCCGGGGTTTACCTGAGCAGCTACATCGTGGGCTACCAGTCGGATAAATTCAAAGACGGGCCGCCCGGTGACCACGAAATCCATGTGCTTGTCTACAACCCCCAGGTGCTCTGGGTGTCCGGGAATACCTTGCCCGGTGGGTTCAAATATGGTTTTCAGGCCCAACTCCCGATTCAAAACTATAACCTTGACTCCGAAATTACAGGTATTGAGCCGGTGGGGTTGAAGGCCGGCAGCGGCATGATCGGCGACCTGGTTTTCGGCCCCTTTATCGGGCGGACCGAGCAGCTGCACCCGGACTTCCTGCTGCACTGGTTTACCGAGCTGAGCCTGTTTGCGCCCATCGGGGATTACGACAAGCGCTCCCAGGTCAATCCCAGCGCCAATTTCTGGACCGTGGAACCCTATGTCGCCGCCACCCTGCAGATGCCCTACGGCGTCAGCCTGAGCACCCGCCAGCATTTCACCTATAATTTCAAAAACGACGACTTTATTCCCCCCGGCGGGCAGGATGCGGTGGACCTGAAAGCCGGGACCATGTGGCACTTCAATTTCGCCCTGTCCAAAACCCTGGACTGCATCGACCCCAACCTGCGCCTTGCCGCAGTGGGGTATTACGGCAAGCAGTTGGAAAGGGATGAGGTCGACGGCAATTCGGTTGACGGCAAGGAAAAAGTGTTCGGGATGGGCCCCGGCCTTCACTGGATGAACAAGGGGGTCATCTACAGCCTCAAGGCCTATTTCGAAGACAAGGTGGAATACCGGCCCGACGGCACCCGGGTGGTTTTCCGGATTATCACGCGGTTCTAGCAGGTAGTTCAAGCCGGCCCTGATGCGGTTAAATGGGAATATTGGGTTTGCCTGATGGGGCCGGTCAGCTTTATTTTCATAGCCTATAATGATGCAGTTTGCCTTTTAGGCTTTCCGGGCAGGGTTTTCGGGGAATTCGGTGGTGAGTAGCTCTGCAAGCCGTTCACTTAAGAACATGATGGATTCAATGTCCAGGTGCCGGATAATGGTTTCATCGAAAAGCAGTCTGGCTTCGGCTTCAAAGCCGTCTTCCGGCTCGGCATCCCAGAACACGAGCATGACCGGCA
>SLGU01000193.1 GCA_007136525.1 Desulfobacteraceae bacterium
GCACTATCTCCTTGACCTTGTCCAGAAACCGGCTTTTTTTCTTGCCGCCGAGTACTATGGTGGTTTCTGTCATTGAATTCCTCCTGGTAAATGTGTCTATGCGTTATCTTGCACACTGGCAACAGGCTGTTGAAATCGCCGGCAAATGCATCCGTGGCGGGTGACACTCCCTGCGTATTCAGCAACCCGTATAATTTAATGCTATTATTGTTTAATTTAACCACCTCTCCCAAAGCCTCCCGGTGAATGGGAGATGCACACCCTTATCCGGGTATTTGCCTAAAAAGGGTAAAATAAATAAAAGGCTTTGTCGTTGTCAAGACAAATCTCAAAACGCCTTTAAACAACCACATACAAAAGCACCTGGATAAAAAAACCGGTTGTTTATTTTAGTTTTGGGTATATTCTCACAAATAAAGCGTGCCTGTCAATCATAATCCGAACCGGGTCGATCCGCGGTTCGGGCGGCAGAATGTTTTGAAATTGTCGGGACCGGTGGGATCTAAAGCGCCGAAATCGGGCGGACAATGTCTTTGATTCGGCCTGTATCAAGGGCTTCCATGAATTCCTCGGCGACCTGGCGGCCCATTTCGATGACGGTTTTCCAGTATGCCAGGCGTTTTTTGTCGTCTCCGGCAAACCGTGTAAAATCCGATCGGTCGGAAATCTTTCCGTACGGCAGCCGGTTAATAAACGCCCTGGAAGGCGTGATCATCAGAACCGAGTCCATTGCAGAATAATCAGGCTTTCGCCAGAAAATCTTCTTATCGAGCCAGCCCGGGACGAGCTTTGCCGTATAGTGGGGGTAAAGCACAATGCCGTCAGTGGAACCCGTAAAATTGATGTTCATGTGGTAATCGACAATCCCGCCGTCACGGTATACGCCCGGCGGCGCACCCGGTATGTTTTGGACACCGGGCATGAGAAGGGGAACCGATCCGGTAGCCATGAGGGCGGGCTTTAGGTTTTCTGTGTTCAGGGCGGCCCGGATAAGGGGAAACCCCTTCATTTCATAAAATGGCGGGGTGTCCCTGGCGTCATGGAAAAGGGTCCTTTCAAAAAAAAGCCCCAGGTTCTTTCGCGACAACGTGTTTGCCAATGCTGCAGCACCCAGTGCCGGCAGCAGCAGGGCTTTTTGGTCGCTGCCCGCAGCCCCTCTGCACCGCACGGTCATTACATTCAACCGATACCAGGGATGCGACAGGATTTCCATGGGCCCTCCGGATGCGAGCAGCCTGTCCAGAACGCTTTCAATAATACGGTTGATTTTGTGGATCGATGGCTTGATGCCGAATATCTGCCCAAGGTAGGCTTCCTGGAATCGATCGATGGCCTCGACGGGGTTGTTTCTTGAAACGGTTGCCAGGCGCCAGGCGCCAATGGACGATCCTAAAAAAAACAGCGGTGATTTCCTTATGTTCAGCCATGAGGAAAACAGGGCACGGTCAAGATGGCTTAAAACCAGCCACTTCGGCCCTCCGGCAGCCCCGGCCACAACCCTGATATCATCCGGGGCGATACCGGCATCTTTGATCCGGATAAAAGCCTTCTTTCCTGCCCACAAGGAGATCGACGGCACCATGCAAATGTCCTTTCGTTACTTTTTTTCGATGAAGCACTTGTTGTGCCTTGTTTTGATTGACATCGGTCAGGCCCGCCATTATGCTGTCCGTAGTAGACGATTTGATCGTTGCTTCGCTTTTTCTCCCTGAAGGCGTCCCTTTTAAATGAGGATTAAAAACCCTGTTTTTTTTGCAATGCAGCAGGTTTTTCGTTCAATAAAACACCACCTTCAAACTTGACTTTAACGTAAAATAGTGCAAAACATAAATCATATACCATGGATTTAGTCGTTTTGTTATGATGCGTCCCTGGTGAGATCGTCGATCTCCTTCACCATTAGATAGATAGAACCTGAAGGCCAAAATTGACACACTTGTAAAAAGTCGTTTTCAGACGGCTTTGAAAAAAGTTCAAGATCCAGGCGCGAGCAATTTTTGAAGAATCGATAGTACTTATGCGTACGTGAGATTCTTCAAAGATTGCCCGCAACGCAGATATTGGACTTTTTACGAAGCCGTAAAAATTGATTCACTCTTAAATAGCCTGGATACTGGCCTTATTACAAAGCTGTCAGAATTCCGTCAACAATAAACAAGCCCTGATAAAGGTTCTGTATTACCGGATGCGTCCTCACGAGCGCATGATTTGCGATTAACCCGGAAATTTGCAAGGAAGTGAACAATGAACATTAAAACGATCATGGTTATCGGTGCGGGTCAGATGGGAAACGGCATCGCCCAGGTGGCCGCTCAGTCGGGCTACAATGTCTATATGAATGACATTGCAAAGGAATTCGTGGACAAGGGTATGGCGACCATCGCCGGCAGCCTTGACAGGATGATCAAAAAAGAAAAAATCACGGCTGCCGACAAGGACGCCATACTGGGCCGGATATCCCCGGTTACGGATTATAAGGATGCGGCCGGGTGCGAGCTGGTCGTTGAAGCGGCCGTGGAGAAAATGGAGATCAAGGCAAAGATTTTCGGCGAACTCGACCGAATCGCGCCGCCGGAGGCGATACTTGCCAGCAATACATCATCCTTGCCGATAACAGGCATCGCGGCATGCACCAAGCGCCCGGAAAAGGTTATCGGGATGCATTTCATGAACCCGGTGCCCGTGATGAAACTGGTTGAAGTGATCAACGGGCTGGCCACAGCCGCTGATGTGACGGATACCGTGAGAAAAGTAGCGGAATCCATGGGCAAGATTCCCGTGGAATGCCGCGATGTGCCCGGTTTTGTTTCAAACCGTGTCCTCATGGTGATGCTGAACGAGGCTTTGTGGGAGCTGTACGAGGGTGTGGCAACGGCTGAAGGCATCGATCAAATCATGAAGCTTGGCATGAACCATCCCATGGGGCCGCTTGCCCTTGCAGACCTGATCGGCCTGGATACGGTATTGGCCATCCTGGAGGTGCTCCAGGACGGTTACGGTGACCCGAAATATCGGCCATGTCCGCTTCTTAAGTCTTACGTAAGCGCCGGATGGCTTGGGCGAAAGACCGGAAAAGGCATCTATGAATATCGTTGACGGGCACACGGCGTCGTGAATGGCGTGTTGTTGGGGAATTGAGAATAAGCGCGGCGGGAAACACCAGAAATATAAAAATCGCCGCGAATATGTGCATGAAGATGGCTTCCATATTATATTATTCAAGAAGCCGTTTTCCGAAGCGCCTTTTTGTATTGCAAGCCGTTGCGAGGAATTGATCGAATATGGAACTTACCCGGGAACATCTGATGATTCAGAAAATGGCCAGGGAGTTTGCGCGCAAGGATCTCGAACCTCTGGCCGCGGAACGCGACCGCAATCACGAATATCCCGCCGAGAGCCTCAAGCAGATGGGCGACCTGGGCCTTCTGGGAATGCTCGTGCCGGAAGAATACGGCGGTGAGAACATGGACACGGTTTCCTATGCATTGGCCATGTCGGAAGTGGCCTACGCATGTGCATCCACTGCCGTGATCATGTCCGTGCACAATTCCATATGCTGCGGCAGTCTGCTCCGGTTCGGCACGCCTGAGCAAAAGGAGCGCTACCTGGTACCCATGGCCAAAGGTGAAATCATATGTTCCTTTGCCTTGTCGGAACCGGAGGCAGGATCCGATCCGGCCTCCATGACGGCTACCGCTGAAAAACAAGGTGATTATTATCTTTTGAACGGAACGAAAAGGTGGATCACCGGGGGGGCGACTTCCGGATTGTTCATCGTTCTGGCGAAAACGGATCCGGATGATGGCCACAAGGGTATTTCCGCGTTTCTGGTGACAAGGGACATGGAGGGGTTTGAAACGGGCCGGCTGGAAGACAAAATGGGGCAATGCGCCTCCGATACCACCGACCTGTTGCTTAACAACTGCAAGGTGCCGGCCGATCATCTCCTTGGAAGGGAGGGAGACGGGTTTGTCGTGGCCATGTCAGGCCTTGATGACGGCCGGATCGGCATTGCGGCACTGTCGCTGGGGTTGGGGCAGGCGGCCCTGGATCACGCGGTGGATTATTCGAAAAAGCGGGTGCAGTTCGGCCGCCCCATTGCCGACAACCAGGGGTTGAGATGGATCATCGCCGATATGGCCGTGGATGTTGAAGCGGCACGCCTTCTGGTCTTAAATGCCGCGGCAAAAAAGGATCGCGGGGAAAAATGCAGCAAGGAAGCATCCATAGCTAAGCTGTTCGCCTCGGAAATGGCCAACCGCGTAACCGGACAGGCCATTCAGATATACGGCGGCTACGGTTATACGCGGGAATTTCCCGTTGAGCGGTTTTACCGGGATGCCCGGGTTTTAACCATTTATGAGGGAACGAGCCAGATTCAGAAAATGGTTATTGCCAACCACGTGATCGGGGACAGGAAAAAACAGAAGAAAAAGTAATGCCGGTTAAAACCCGCCAGAGGTGACAACCCCTTCAGCGCTGTTCTGGCAACGAAATACAACAGCGCACTTGATGAAAGCGAAGCCGATCCGGTTTAATTTTAAGACAAAGGAGGTTCTTATCGGTGTAAATATTTCCGGAAGAAACGGTTTGATATCACAGTGAGCCATGCCGGCTTTGGCCGTGGTGAACCGGTAGTTTGTCAGCCAATAATAAACGTCGTTTATATTGAGGATTGCAGATTTTTTTAAAGAGCATGGATTTTCATA
>SLGU01000198.1 GCA_007136525.1 Desulfobacteraceae bacterium
CGGGCCTTAAAGACGCACAAGCCGTGCGCCAGGCATTTGAAACCGCACGCAAATACATGTCCAAGGTTCTTGTGGAAAAGCATATATACGGCCGTGATTATCGGCTGTATGTACATGATGGGGCATTTATCTGGGCGATTGAGCGAATCCCCGGTGGTGTTACGGGAAACGGACGCCAGACGGTTTCCAGCCTCGTGGCGGAATTGAACAACGACCCAAGGCGCGGCTTCCAAATCAGTTCACCCTTGAAGCACCTAAAAATGGATGAGGAAGCCATGTCATTGTTGAGGGAGGAGGCGTTGAGTCCGGATTCGGTTCCCGAGCCAGGGCGGTTTATCCGCCTGCGCCGTTCATCGAACATTTCCTCCGGTGGCACACCTGTTGCCGTGACCGAAAAGGTTCATCCTGACAACCGGCAACTTGCCGAACGGGCCGCAAGATCCATGCGTCTTGATCTTGCCGGGGTTGATTTACTGATGCCTGATATTTCCAGATCCTGGCTGGAAGTCGGCGGAGCCATTTGCGAGGTGAATGCGAAGCCGCAACTGGGGGCCGTTACCGGGGTTCACCTTTATGGAGAGGTGCTGAAAAAGCTTTTGGTTGATGATGGCCGGATTCCCCTTGTGCTTGTTATCGGTGAGCCAGGAAAATGCAGGACGGAAAAAACAGCCGCTGGAATCCAGCAGCAATTGCGGAGGGGAACGTTGCGGATCGGCTTGGCATCTTCACAAGGTGCCAGGATTAACGATCGTGCTTTGGTTATGATTGGTGGTGATTTTTTCTCAACCGGCCGGGTGGTTTTGTCAAGTTGTGAAGTAGATGGCGCTGTTTTAACAGCAAGCATTGACGACGTGTTAAAAACCGGCCTGCCGTTTGATTCTTGCGATGTTATGGTGTTTGCCGGTTTTAATTTATCGTATGGGAAGAATCAAACAAAATATTTAACCGTGAAGACTCGGTTCAGGGAAGCATGCATGGTGGCGTTGCCACACGCAAAAAAAGGCGTGGTGGTAAACATGCAGGACCCATTATGCAGAAGGGTTGCAGATTTTCCTGGCATATGTGTTTCAAAAGCCGGAAATGACGTCGATGGCCTGGTTGCTGCGACAATGAAGTTCCTCAACGCTTTATGATGCTTGGTTTTCTAATCTTGTCGGCCGGTGTGTCGGTAATATAACACCCTATTCTGGATTAATTTGGATAGTCTCATGACGAATTCTGTAGAAAAAAAGCGTGCCCTGCTTTTGCGCCGGCCGGATGAAAAGGACTGGCCGCGAATTCTTGAAATCTTAAAAATCGTCAATTATCACCGCATCGGTGGGTCCGAGATGCCGGCATTTCCCTTGGCGGACTGCTTCGTTGCGGAAGTGGACGGGCGCATTGCAGGGGTTGCGGGGTACCGTATTCTCGACCTGCGAACCGCCAAGACAACCCTGATGGCAGTGGACCCGGTGTTTCGGAACCATGGGCTGGGAATGGCCTTGCAGCGCGCCCGCATGGATTACCTTCGCACTAAAGGCATCCGGCATCTGTATACCAACAGCGATGACGAAAAAGTGATCAATTGGTATTGCCGCCATTTCGGATACCGCCCGACCGGAGAGCGCGTACCCAAGACCGAGGATTTCGGGCTTTCGGACAAGACGGAATGGACCACGCTGGTCTGCAATCTTTACCCGCAAGGGACCGGAGGTGCCTGTGCGTGAAAACCTGATTGTGAATGCCCCGCATAAACGGCACAACACCGACCCGCGACAAGAACCCGCATAGGCTGGGGGCACCGGAAGGTTTCATCAAAGAAACGATAGTTGAAAAATACCAGGGCGCTTTTGAGCATCGGTAAAAAACGCCCATTCTGACGGTAATGCTGAATATGCTGAAATCCCTGCCGGCCCCCTTGTGTCGGCGACCAGTATAGGGCTTGCGGGCAGCACTATTATTATGCGATAATACTGCACGGAAGTTGCTGGCCTTGTGGCCTTGGTTCATTTTTTCTATTCTGGCCGCTCTTTTTGTGCGTGCCTTTCCCCCGTCCGGGCTATTGCCGGCAACCGCAGAAACAGGTTGTATTTTTAAGAGAGTCGGGATGAAATCAAAATTTCTTTTTATTGCAGCCGTGATGATTCTGCTGGGCACATCCTGCGCCCGGGTCATAGATGTGTTCGAACGGCCGGTGTCCCCGGACATTCAGCTTTATCAAGCGGCGGAGGAATCTTTTTCAACAAACGAATATGGTCGGGCGCTTGAACTGTATACGCAGTACCTTCAAACCTATCCGGAAGGGCCCCGGGCGCCTTTGGCCCTTTTGAAAATCGGCATTATTCAGACCGAAAGCGGTAGGTTTGAGGCGGCCCGGGCGACGTTTGCAGATGTCATCGAAAAATATCCGGAAACGGATGCCGCCGGGTGGGCCCGTGTGGAAAATCTGTATTCCTATCTGCGCGAGGGGCGCCCTGATGATGTGCTCGATCATGCCGCGGAAATTGAAATACAGCGTTTTCCCGCGGTCATGCGGATGCGCATCAATCAGGTTGCCGGGGGGGCGTATATTCAAAAAGAGGCATACGAAGAAGCCTTCAAACTGTACCTGAAAGCCTTTGAAGACGCACCGGGAGCGCATCGCGAAAGTGCAGGGGAACATTTGATGATGGCAGCCTCGCACCTGGATGCCCCTGCGCTGCAGTCGGAAATCGACGCGCTGAACGGCAGGCCGCCCGCCGGTTACCTGCTTTACCGGAAAGGCCTGAACATGGTGGAAGCCGGCCGAATCGGCGAAGCCATTGCCGCCCTGTCGGATTTTACCGGGGGGTTCCCACGGCACCCCCTTGCACCGGCGGCACGCGACGAACTGGAGCAGTTAAGAACCCTGGCGTATTTCGAAGGGCATCGGATCGGGGTGCTCCTGCCCCTTACGGGGCAGTACGCGGCTTTCGGGCGACAGGCGCTGCGGGGAATAGAGCTGGCCCTTGATCAATATTCCAGCCGCGTCCGCCTCGATCCGCCGCTGGAGATTATAGTGTTTGATACCGCCGCGGATATGGAAAAAACAGCCCGGGGCGTTCGGGAGCTGGGCGAGATGCGGGTGGCGGCCATTGTCGGACCCATTGTCATGGCCGAGGCGGCCGCAAGGGAAGCCCAGGCAATGGAGATCCCCATCATTACGCTTACCCAGCAGGCCGGTATCTGCGACATCGGGGATTACGTGTTCAGGAATTTCCTCACCCCCCGGATGCAGGTGGACGTGCTGGCGAACCATGCAACGGGAACCCTGGGGTTAAAGCGGTTTGCCATCCTTTACCCGGATGAAGCATACGGGGAGACGTTTCTGCACCTGTTCTGGGACAGGCTCATTGAAAATGAAGGGATCGTGGTGGGGGTGGAAAAATACAACCCGGAGAAAACCGATTTTTCAGATCCCATAAAGAAATTGGTAGGCCTGTATTATGATGTTCCGGAGGAGCTGGAAGTGACGACCGTTCTGCCGCTGCACAAGCAGCTGTTCAAGGTGGACGTGGACCATTATGAGGGTGAATTGCCGGCCCTTGTGCGCGTACTTGTTGAAAGCGCAGCGGATGGGGAAGACCCCTGGGGTGATAAAGGCGTTGAAGAGGGCAGGGCCATCGTCGATTTTGACGCCATATTCATCCCGGATTCCCCAAGGGTCGCGGGATTGATCATTCCACAGCTCCGCTATTACGATATTGACGATGCATACCTGCTCGGCACGAACCTCTGGCACTCCCAGCAGCTTATCGATATTGCCGGCCGGCAGCTCAGGAAAGTGGTCATACCGGAGGGGTTTTTCGGCCAAAGCCGGAAGCCCGGGGTGGGCCGTTTCATAGCCGACTTCGAAGGCATCTATGATTATGCCCCGGGATATATCGAGGCCGCGGGCTATGATTCGGCCATGATGCTCTTTGATGTGATCGTCAGGCCGGATATCGACAATCGTGTCGGCGTGAAAAACGCGCTTTTAGATATGCCCCCGTTTGACGGGGTGACCGGTGTGACCCGGTTTGACGAAACCGGCGAAGCGGTCAAGGACCTTTACCTGCTGCAGGTATCCCGGGGGCGGTTTCTGGAAATCCATTGACGGCTTCGTAAAAAGCTCAATATCTGCGTTGCGAGCAATTTTTGAAGAATCTCACGTACGACTAAGTACGCTCAATTCTACAAAAATTGCGCGCGCCTTGATCTTGAGCTTTTTACAAAGCCGTCTGATCCCGACTTTTTACGAGATCAATAGCCTTGACAGCACCGCAAATACCATGTTGGTCCCAAACGATGTTAGAATAAGAAGGCCAAAAAAACCTTATTCAACAAAGGAGGGAAACCAACATGGCGAAAAGTCCAATATCTGGGCTACGCGCAATTTTTGTAGAATCTCGCGTACAGTTAAGTACAATCAATTCTATCTACAAAAATTGTGCAATCCTTGATCTTGAGCTTTTTTCAGGCCTTCTGCGCCCCGTTGTTCACGAGGCTTCCCTGGCCGGTGGCCTCGAGCACCGTCTGCCAGAGCTTTCCGCCCGGGTTGACCTGTTTTCGCTTGCCCGCGGTGAGCCCCACCGGCACATGCACGAAATGGTTGTTCCAGTGCCCCACGATCATGTCGGTCTTGCCGGCCATGCCCGCGTGCACGGCATCGCGCCCTAAAAACGTGCAGTAGACGTGGTCGTTTGAATTGGC
>SLGU01000200.1 GCA_007136525.1 Desulfobacteraceae bacterium
GCCCATGCCTTACATGCACCTGAAGGCGGCGCGCATGCGGGCCATTGAGAACCGACGGTTCCTTCTGCGAACGGCCAACAGCGGCGTTTCCGCCCTTATCGCCCCGGACGGACGCATTCTCGGGCAAACGGACCTGTTCCGGCGGCAGGTCATTAAAGGGGATTTCGTGCATATGAGCGCCATGTCGCTCTACACGCGCTATGGCGACTGGCTGATCGCCCTGTCCGGGATCATCCTGGGAATCCGCCTGCTGGCAATCGTCATGACAAGACAGGATCGCATTTAACGCAGCTGCAACCCCTTACCCTCGTACTCCTTCATGAGTTTTTCACGCTCGATGCGCATGGTTTCGCTCCTCCGGAAGGCCTCGGCCCCGTCTCCGAACACCTCGTCCTGGAGCTGACGGATTTTTTCTTCCCTGGCCGCCCCGGTCAGCGCCTCATCCGCCAGGACATCGGCTTCCTTTTCACGGTAAAGGTTTTCCTGCTGCCTTTCCCGGGTGACTTGCAAATCAACGGCTTCCAGGCGTTCAACAACCTCCGGCGTGAAAAAACGATGCCGGATCTCTCTTATTTTTTCCCGGCGGGCTTCATCCGACGGCATTTCAGACAGGTCTTTTCCATAAACTCTTTCCATTTCCTGGTATCGGGCGTATTCATTGGGATGCCCTTCTACGGTATCGGCCTCGTCCCCCCACATGTCCACGTTTAGCGTTTGAAGCAGCGCTTCCTTTTCAGATCCATACAAATCGCCATCACCGACGATGGCGGCCCTTCGAAATGCATACTCGCGGGCCTTCACATCCGGGCCGAAAAGCTGGTCCGCCAGCTCGACGCCCAGTTGCTCCCTCCGAAAGGCCTGCATCTGCTTCAGGATTTCAATGGCATCCTCCGGGGTCCGCACAAGGCCGAAACTTCTGAATTCATCGGCCATGGCGATTTCGCATTCGATATATTTCCGATAGGTCTCGAACAACTCACGGGCCTCGGGTTCTGAAAACTCTGAAAATAGATACTGCCTGACCTGCTCGAGATGATCGCCCAGGTTGACGCTGTCCTTGAACCTGCTTTCCAGGTGCTTGAAATATCTCAAAGTGGTATGTGAATTGATCAGGGCCTCCCCGAATATTTTCCGGATATCGATCGCCTCCCCTGCTTCCTCAACGGTTGTACTGCGGGCTGCCATACCGGTCCGGCCATCCGGGCCGGTGGTTTGGACAACGCGGGGAAGCGGCAGACGGGCTTTCCTGACGTCATCATAGGTGATATTATGACTTTTATCATAGATATAGCCGGCATCCGCAGTATAGTCGCGGTCAGTTTCCTGGGGATAAAGGACGTACAAAAATACGACGACCAGGATGAGAAGCCCGGCAAGGGCGATGATTCTTTTATTTTGGCGGATCTGCATGGATGAATCTCCGGTAAAAACAGAAAATAACCCCGGCTGACAGGGGTTCGGTTCTGTTGTCGTGAGGATATTGGCATCGACCCGGGAGACAGACTGGAAGTCTGTCCCCTGGGGGATCTGGAAAAAAAAGGGGGTACCGGTCCGGCACCCCCCCTTTAAATATTCACACAGTAATATCAGAACATCAATAACCCCTGGCTTTCAGGTCCGCGGCAAGATCCACGTAAAATCCATTGGCATCAAAACCGGGGGTGTATCCGAAAAGCTGATCCACGATGTTCAGGTGGTCGCATCCGGCGCTGTACCAGGATGCATCCTCAACGCCCCTGAAATTACCCCATTTGGCACTGTTAACGCTCACAAGGCCGTCATTGGCGCCTTCATGGTAGAGCAGGATGGGCCACGTGGCGATGAAATACCAGTTGCGGGCATTGACCGCCATGGTCTTGATCTTGGCGGCATGGCTCTGGTAATACACACCGGACACGTTGGGCGTATTCGGGTTGAAGGTGTTGATCATGTAGGGACGGGTCAGATCATAGGCATTTTGAAGACTGTCCGGATTGGTGTCGCCGAACAGATACGCATAAACAAAGTCCAGGGTGTCGCCTACGAGCCATTCAAGGGAGTTCGGCACGATGCCGACAACCACGTCGGCAATGGCGCTGCCCCGGTGAGGGCCGGCAATGCTGGAATGGCTGGCCACAGAGGATGCAAGACCGAGGTTGGTAATGGCATCCCGGGTATAGATGGTGCCATGGGAATGGCCGATGATGTTGAGCTTTGCTGCACCGGTCACGGCTTTGATCTGTAGAAACTGGGTCCTAAACGCTTGGGCCTTGTTCCGGGTGCTGTCCATCCCGTTAACAGACGTGAGAAACACCGTTGCGCCTTCATCTCTGAGCGCATCCGGAATGCCCCACCAGTAATCAACGATGCCTAAGATTTCTGCAGAAGCGCCCATTCCATGGGCCATGACAATGGGATACTTGGTGTCGGCAACGTATGAACTGCCGCCCGCCATTCCCGTTGCAGGGATGCAAAGCAATAAAGATAAAACAACACCGGCGATGAATTTTTTCCGCAAAACCATTATCCCTCCCCTTTGTTCACTTGTATTGCGTTGGATCTGAATATCCTTCAGGACAACATCTTCCACTTTCCGTCAGCGATAATGTAACAATACCCCGGACCCGGACGCGTTGTCAAACTAAAAAAACCATTTTTTTACTATAAACACCGTTCGCAAACCGATTAGAACTTTTCTGAAAATAAAGATACGCCTGTTAAAGGCGTATTCGCGCCGGCCAGGCTACTTCTTTCTGGTCGGATACCGGCTAAGGAAACGCTTGTGGGATTCGTCCGTGCAGATAATGATCAGCTCGCTCCCCTGCTTCATCACCAGGGAAGGATCGGGATTGAGATGCGTTTTCCCATCATCCTTGATCCCGATAACACTGCATCCGGTATGCGTCCGGATCTGGCTGTCTGCAATGGTCTTTCCGGAAAGGGAGGCCGGAATATCCAGGCTGACCACACTCAATCCTTCGGTCAGCATCAGGAGTTCATTGGGCTTCAGGAGGTTCATAATGGTGTTTGTGGAAATGGATCCGTAAGACATCACCAGGTCCGCCCCTGCGCTGTGCAGTATGGTCACGTTGCGATCGAGCTCCGCCCGGCTGATAATCTGAATATCCGGCCGCAGGCGCCTGCAGTAGATAGTCAGGAAAATGTTGGTCGCGTCGTCATGGGTGGTGACGATAATAGTTGGGGCCGCATCGATGCCGGCACGTTTCAACGTGTTGATATCGGATGCATTGCCTTGAATATATCGTTTTTTATCCCGGGTCAGCTTGGGGTTTTTTTCGATGATCAGGTACTCTATGCCTCTTTCCCGCAGCGCTTCGGCCGCCGCCCTTCCGACCCTGCCGCCCCCCAGGATCAGCACGGGTGCGGCATCTTTCTGGTACTGCCCGTAATGGCGGTCATATTTATCCAACTGCGCCTCTGAGCCGGCCAGTAGAAGCACGGTGGCCGAACCGAGGCGCGTAAATGCCGTCGGCAGGATAAAGTGGCCCTGCTCCCATATCCCCACGACGGTAACGCCCATGGCTTCGCGCAGCCGTGTTTCCTGCAGGGTCAAACCTTGCAGCGGCGTCCGCATGACCGGCGCCTCTGCAATGAGAATCGACTCCACGTTGCCGATCACGTTGGCGCTGGTACTCGATCCCATGGTTCTCCTGGCAAGGGACTGCCCCAGCATTTTCATGAACAGGAACACGTGGGTGCAGCCTGCAAGCTCCAGGATATCAACAGAATCGTCTCTTTCCGCATTGGCCACGATGGGTACCCTTGCGGCAACATCACGGGCAGTAAAGGCAATGCTGGTATTGACCATGTCGTTGTTGCAGGCAAAGATGAGGGCCGCATTTTCCGCCCGCAACTTCCTGTAGGTCTCCGGGTCGGCCAGTTCGCCGACGGCGACCCGGTATCCCAGGTCATGAACCCTCAGGGCTTCAGTGATGTCCTCGAACAGGATGACATAGGGATACCCATACTGCCTGAGCCGGCCCACAAGCTGCATGATGTTGGCGTCAAATCCCGTCAGGATGACATGACCGCATGTATCCTCCGGGAGTTCGCGGGGGGCGCGGGCCCTTGTCTGGGCTTCCAGCCACGGGACATAAAAAAACCGTATGAATGTGAAAGGCAGCATGACGAGCAGCAAAACGATGCCCGAGAGCAGCACCAGCACGGAAAACACTTTGCCGATATCGCTTCCGAAGGTAATATCCCCGAACCCGAGGGTGGACATGGTTGTCAGGGTCCAGTAAACACCGGTGATCCATGAATAATGCCGGCCTTCGAACAGCATGATAAAATGGAATAAAACGCTGTACAACGCAATGATCAGCAACAGCAGAAGAAGAAACTTCAACAGCAGGATGTAGTTGCGCCGCCGTGTAACCGGCACCATTGAAAGCAGTGTGCTGACGAGAAATTTCATTGGTGATGGTGCTCCTCATACGCCGATTAACAGAATGCAAAACACAAGTCAACAGCGGGATAACAAGTTATTCAGAACGATTCTAAAATGTTGAAGTAAATTCCGCTCGAATCTTTACCGATCGCAAAATCCAGCCGGAGGTTGATGACTTCATCCCTGCTGACCCGGTAGCGGAGCCCCACCCCACCCGCCGGTTTCACCGCAAGGTCCCTGAATCGCGGGAGGTCGGGACCGATCACCCCGGCGCTGCCGAAAA
>SLGU01000249.1 GCA_007136525.1 Desulfobacteraceae bacterium
CAAGGTGCAGGACGCCAGGGATTCGCTAGAGGGCAGCGGCCCGCGCCTGGAAGAGATCAAGAGCCGGATTGTCGAGCAGGGTGAGCGGCGGAAGCAGGAAATTATTGACGAGGCCAATGAACACAGCCGCCTGATGATGTCGCATGCGCGTCAGAGAATTGACAACCAGATACTTCAGGCCCGAAAAAAGCTGATGGATGACCTTCTGGACATGGCCATGGAAAAAGCCCTGGAGCGGTTACCCCGGGAAATCACCGAAGAAGATGACAACAGGCTCATAGAAAAGTATATGGATGCCGCATCGGCCAGGTAGGCCGGAATTTTTCCTTTAGCGGTCGGGTGTTTTTGCAGTTGAATGCTTGCTGCTGCAATATATGAGGGCACAGGGTCTTTTGCCAAAAAGATAACCCGGGTGCCCTTTTTTTTTGCTCCCCGGCTATCTTAACGTTCCTTTTTTATTTTACCGGATATGGCCCATGACACCGGCTGACAAATATCCATATGATTTACAGGTCCGGATTGCTGTATTGCTGATGCTTGTCGCGTTTTTCTGGTGTTCCCCGGGCGTTGCTTCAGCTGCTGATGTTTTTCGGGTGGGGAGTTACAACGTTGAAAACCTGTTTGACCTGAAGCATGACGGCACCGAATATCCCGGTTATATTCCCGGCGGCAAATATGGCTGGACGCCTGATATGCTGGCAATCAAGGCGGAAAACCTGGCCCGTGTCCTTGCAGGCCTCAATGCTCAGATAGTGGCGCTCCAGGAGGTGGAGTCCATGGAGGCGCTCGATCATCTCCGTGCTGCATTGAAGAAAAGGGGGCTGGATTATCCCTGGGCCGCCATCACGGAAAAGGAGGGCACGGCAGTGCGGTGCGCGCTCCTTTCCATGTACCCCATAGCCGAAAGCCGTGATATAACGGTCCCCGGACCGGCAAACCGCAGCATTCTCATGGCAACCATCGAAATCAATGATAAGCCGCTGGTAATATTCGTCAATCACTGGCGATCGAGAAATGCCCCGGAAAGCCACCGGCTGGTTTCGGCCGAAGCCCTTTACAAGGCCATTTCAGCGCTTTCACCCGCAACGGATTACATCCTGGTCGGCGATTTCAACGCCAATTACAATGAATTTGAAATTATTCGCGGGGATAAACGCGCCAATGACACCGGCGGCCGGACCGGCATCAACCATGTATTGAAAACCGTTTTTGAAGACCGTCTGGTCGAGCCCGACATGCTGTTGCGGAAGCCTGGCAATCGTCTGCATTACAACCTGTGGCTGGAGCTGGCGGAAGAGCGACGGTGGTCCTACCTTTTTTTCGGCCGGCCGCGCACCCTTGACAATTTCCTGCTGCCCGCCGCCCTGTTTGATAGTCAGGGGTTTTCCTATGTAAAGAATTCCTTCGACAAGTTTGATCCGCACTACCTGTTCAAAGACGGCCGGATATTCCGGTGGCAGCGGGAAGACCGGGGCAGGGGGCGGCACCTGGGAAAGGGGTATTCCGACCACCTGCCGATATATGCCTGTTTTGCCAGGGCCGGCTTTGAACTGTCGAACGTGGATGCGCCTTGCTACCCGGAGCCCGTTGCCGCGTCCATTGCAGACCTTTATGGGTCCAAGACGGGGGTTGTCCGCTACACGGTCGAAGATGCACGGGTCGTTTACAAATACAAAAACAACGTTGTCATCAAACAGGCGGACGGCAGGGCCATTTACGTTTATGGCGCGGCCGCCGATCTCGATCCGGGCGTTTCTTATACCATTGTCGTCAACCGGTTGAACCGTTTTCATGGCAACCTCCAGGTAAACGGCATTGAAAGCGCCGTGCCCAAAGGCGGGCCGGCGGATGTGCGCCATTACCTGTTAAGCGATCCGGCCACCGATTTTTCCGATTCCCGCTTTGAAAACGAGGTCATCGGCGTCCGGTCCGGCCGCTATGAAGGCGGCAGGTTTTATTATTTGCCCGACCGCTCCATAAAACTGTTTTTCCGGGACAAGGCGCTGGCCCCGGACCGAAACGGGCAGGTGGTGATTCAGAATGCGCGCATCGGTTTTCACGGGGTGCCTCAAATCGTCATTGAACGAAAAAGCCAGATTCATCCATTGCACGAGTCGCTGTCATGGGGATATAATCAGCCGCAGGCTTTATCCGGAAAATTTTATCATTTACAGGCGCCCGTCCAATGATCAGGCAGATTGAACTCATCAACTTCATGTCGCACCGGCATACGGTTATCGAACCCGCAAAGGGTCTCACGGTGATCATAGGAGAGAACAACACCGGCAAGTCCGCCCTGGTCAGCGCCTTGCAGGTTCTGTGCAGAAATGCCCCCGGCGACTACATGGTCAGCCACGGTGAGCGGGAATGCATTGTCCGTGTGATCACGGAAGAAGGGGATGACATTCAATGGCGAAGAAAAGGGCGGGCCGTGAGTTATGTCATCAACGGCACAGAGATTCATCGACTGGCTGGCGGCGTTCCGGAGGATCTCCACAAAAAGCTCCGCCTCGGCCTGGTGGAAACGGAAAACGACCCCTTTGAGATCCATTTTGGCGAGCAGAAAAAGCCGATTTTTCTGCTCAATGAATCGGCGGCCCGCCGGGCGACGTTTTTCGCATCGTCATCTGATACGATCAAGCTCATTGAGATGCAGAACCTTCACCGGCGCAATGTGCAGGAGGCAAAAACCCGGGAAAACGAGTTGGCCCGCCGCGAAAGGGAACTCGATGCCCGCCTTGAGAAACTGGCGCCCATTGACGATCTGGGGTGCCGCATCGACATGGCAGAGGCCCTGCACCAGGAAATTTCCGATAATATTGAGGCGGCGTCCGGGCTGGCGGAAACGGTCGGGCGTTTTGAAAAGGCCAATGACGCTGTTTCCATGCTTGCTGCCATGGCCGACGCAGCCGCAGGTTTGCACGCCCCGCCGTCGTTTTTTCCCGTCGACGCCCTTACGCTGCTGATCGGAAGGATTCAGCATGTCCATGGTGCCATTCGTGTCGAGCGCCGCAGGCAAACGGTCTTGATCGCCGCTGATCCGCCCCCGGCTCTTTTCGATACCGCTGCGCTTGGAGGCCTGGTTGACCGGATCGGGGCCCTGGAAATACACGCGGATCGCTGCCGGGCAGAAATCACGCCCTGCCGCCGGCTGGTCCCGGTCCCGGAGATGGCAGACATTGCACCGTTGCGTGCCCTGATGCGCCGTGTCGGTCAGGCGCTCTCCGATGCCGACCATTTTCGGGGCAGCACCGCCGTGCTCACCCGTCTGGCTTTGCCGCCGGTCATGGCCGATGTGTCATGGCTGCGCGCGCACATTGAAAAAATGGCGTCCGCGCTTGAGGCCTGTGAAAAGCGGCAAGCGGATTTGCAGCGGATCCATCAGGAAATTGACACAGCCGGGGAATCCCTTGAACGGTTTATCGATAAAGAGGGCATCTGCCCCACCTGCGGGCAGGAAATGGATCCGGCGAAATTCATCGGCATGACCCCCCTGGTTGCCGGGAGAAAGCCATGAAGGTCATCCATGCGTCACGGGCCTATGACGGGCTGCTCATCATCGGTGATCCGCACCTGGAAGCCCGTGTGCCCGGATTCCGGAAGGATGATTACCCCGCCGTAATCCTGGAGAAGCTCAAATGGGCCTTGGACTATGCGGCTGCCCACGCGCTTCTGCCCTTGGTGACCGGCGATATTTTCAACCTTCCCAGGAACAATCCCAACTGGCTGCTTGTTACCGTGCTGCAGCTTTTTGAACGGGAGATGTTTTTCGTTTACGGCAACCATGATGTTCATGAAAACCGGATCTCAACGGATGACAGCATCGCCGTGATAGCGGAAGCGGGAAGGGGGCGCCTTCTCGATGGTGCCCTTGTTTCCGTAAATATGACAAACGGCCGGCAGGTGATCATAGGCGGTTCTTCCTGGGGGACAGCCATTCCGAAAAAGCTGGAGCCGTCAACTGATGCGGATCAAAGTCCGTTTGTCGTGTGGCTGACCCATCATGACCTGAAGGTTCCGGGATATGAAGACAGGGGATATATCCGGCCGGTGGACCTGCCGGGCATTGACATGGTGGTAAACGGCCATATCCATCGGCGGCTCGATGCTGTTCAAAAAGGAAAAACCGTGTGGCTGACGCCGGGCAATATCGCCCGCAGGGCGAGAAGCGATGCGGCAAGGTCGCATATCCCGGCCGTATTGCGCATAGACGGGCTCAGCGACCAGACATTCGCTCACCAGCACGTGGAAGTCCCCCACCAACCCTATGACGATGTTTTTCACGAGGCGGTCATTGAGGGGGGGGAAGAAGCGCACGGAAGTGTTTTTGTTGCCGGCCTGGCTGAGCTGCAGGCACGGAAAACGCAGACGGGTGAAGGGTTTAAGGGCTTTCTGGAAAAGAACCTGGACCGTTTTGAAATAGAGGTTGCCGATGAAATCAGAAAACTTGCCGGAAAGGTGACGGAAAATGACTGATCAGGGGAAAAAGACCAGGCAGACCATAGAATCGCTGACAGATCGCTATAACAAGCTGCACAGGCGCAGGATAGAGGCTGAAGCCAATCTCAACACCGCCCTCAAACAGCTTGATGACCTGAAAAAGGAAGCCTTTGA
>SLGU01000044.1 GCA_007136525.1 Desulfobacteraceae bacterium
CGGAGAACAGGTATTTCGTCTTTTCCAGGGCATGGGCAATGGTGCACTGGATCACCTTGAAACGGTTCGACAGCAGGGTCGCCACCAGGTTGCCGTCTGAATAGTTGCCGACGATGAGGTCGGGCCGTCCGCGCAGTTCCGCAAGGAGCTCATTTTCGCAGTCTTTGGCGAACCGGTCCAGGTACGGCCATATTTTGAACCGTGAAATCCAATCCGGGATCACATTGCCGTCCTCATCATTAAACGGTATCCGCAGGATATAGGAATAATCCGTCCCGATGATATCTTCACGGGGCTGGTTGCAGCTTGTATCCCCGGCATTGGGGATGAGCCGGGTCACTACGATAATCCGGGGTTCAACTGTAATGCCCGCCATTTCAAATTCATCTATGAGATATTTTTCAAGGGCGCGCACCTGGTCGAGGATATAGATGACCTGTCCCCCTGTATCCGGTTTGCCAAGCACTTTTTCCTGGCCGAACCAGCCATGGGGAGACAAAATGGCCACCTTCGATATCATCGGCACCCGCGAAATAAACTCTTCGAGTGTCTCGCTCCGGGGTTCGAAAAAAAGCCCCCGGAGCATCTCCATGGTTTCCGTGATCCGCCCGGCATTATATCCCCATCCCGGCTCAAAGCCATTGCGCTTCATGTCACGCTCCAACTCTGCATAGGGCGTTTCCGGGTCCTGTCCTTCAAGCACCCGGATTGTTTCCTCCAGCGCTTCCAGGCAGTCATTCCGGCTTTGAAGAATCCCCGGGTTCACCAGGAGCTGCTGGCCGTTCATCCGGTGCAGCTGGATGAAGTCAAACAGCTTGTCCCCCCATTCATCCGCCTTCTGAAACATGGTCGAAGAAAGGTGCTTGTTTAAAAAACGGATGCCGTTGCCGACATTCTTGACGGTTCGGACGCTGGGTGAATAGTCGTAAAACGGCATGAAATCGATTTCAAGGGTATCGCCGTTGGCAGCGGGCTGGTTTCCCAGAACATATGCATCCTTGTAGTCGAGATAACGACTGATGCTGATTTCCTGCATATGGTCGCATCCGGCGTTCATCCGGTATAACCGGATTTTCCCTCTTTGATGGCGGTGCATGATGAGAAACAGGTTGTCGATGATCAGCAGTTCGTTGACTTTCTTTAAAAACCCGGCGGTCTTCGAATGCTCCATGATTTGCACGGGTTTTTCATGTTCCCGACACCACTGGCGCCACCTTAGCCACACATCGTTTCTGAGAAAAAACTTGCCCTCTTCCGCAAACAGGCCGTACATGAAGTCGGCAAAGTCCCTTTGCTCATCATCGGTGATAATTTTCGGCATGGCATTGACCATTGAAGCTCTCCTTTCTCAAGGCTGTCCCGGGCAACAGGAAATCCTTCCCCTAATTGCGGGCATCGCCTGGGTTTCATTCCCGGTCACTCCTGACTGCGGGCAGCGGCATCCTTAAACCGCCATGTCCAATCGGCATCAAAACATCTGAGTTCTGACACCCCCTGCTCAACCGCAATGCTTGCCACATAATCCCCTCCCGGGTCAATATCAAAAAGCACCCATTTCAAATGATCGGATGCATCCCAGCCGACGCTCAGCAATGCGGGGGGCGATTCCGGCCATACGGTCACCTCGAATGCATTTAAGGGAATGGACAATCCGTCGCCCTTTGCCTTAAGAAATGCTTCCTTCCTTGTCCAGCATGTAAGAAAGGCCTTTCTGCGCAGTTCATCGGGCGCGCTTGCAATGGCATCCGCTTCGGCGGGCGCAAAAAACCGCCGCGCAATTTCCAGGCTGTTGCCTGCGCGTTCGAGGTGTTCGACATCAATGCCGACATCCCGGCTTCTGGTAACCGCATATAACGCCATGTCACGGGAATGGGAAAGATTGAACCGAAGATCGGCCGGGGTGCATGGGGCCGTCAGATACGGCTTGCCATGAGAATCGGCTGCAAAGCAGATTTCCTTAGGCGGCACATCGAGATAAAGGCCGAGGATCTTTCTCAGAATGCCGTGGGATGCAATATACCGGCTGCGATGATGCGGATAACGGAACCGATCGGCCCTGGCCTGCTCATCTGCTGAGATCAATTCGAAAAAAGAGGAGACATCGCCCGGCGCCAAATCAATCCGGGCCCGCCATATATCGACGCAGCCAGCCGCTATTTCACGGCAGGCATTATCTCCCGGGACGGACCATGCCGGAATCGCTGCCATGGATCTACCTTTCGCTCTGAGCCCGGCTTTCGCCCCTGTCGGACTGCCGTATATTCTGTGCAATGGAATTGACGGCTTCAATAATTTTACCCGCATCAAGACGCGTAAGCCGCCCGTTTTTGACCAACAGATTGCCCCTGACCATCGCGTGCCGGATGTCCGCGCCCCGCGCTGCATAAACAATATGGGAGCGGGGGTGATAAAGCGGGGAAAGATGGGGCTTTCGGGTATCAACAATCACCAGGTCCGCTTCTTTTCCGGTTTCAATGGACCCGATGCGGTCATCCAGTCCCATGGCCCGGGCGCCTTCGATCGTGGCCATTCGGATGACGGTCTCCGCGTCCATCACCGTGGGATCATTCAATGAGGCCTTGTGCAGCCTGGCGGCCGCACCCATGGCCTGAAACATATCCAGATTGTTGTTGCTGGCGGCACCGTCGGTGCCCAACCCCACCACCAGTCCGGCCTTCAGCATGGCCGGCACTGCTGCGATGCCGGACGCCAGCTTCATGTTGCTCTCAGGATTGTAGGATATTTTCACATGCCGCCTTGCCAGCAATTCGATGTCTTCCGGACCTGCCCACACCGCATGGACGACAAGGGTGTCCGCATCCAGAATGCCCGCCGCATCCAGGTACTGCAAGAGGGAGATGTCCGGCGGCAGACCGGCCAGGTGCGCTTCGCTTCTAGTTTCGGCAACATGCACCTGGAAAAGGACCTTTTCCCGGTTGGCCGCCTGTTTTGCCGACACCAGGGTTTCTTTTGAGCAGGTGTAGGGGGAATGGCAGAAAATGGCCGGATGAATCAGGGGGGAACGGTTTTTCCATTTTCTGATGAAACCGGCCGCATGCGCAACATTGTCTTTCGGGTCAGCAACGCCCGGGGCCGGAAAATCAATCACCCCCTGCCCCAGCACCCCCCGCATGCCTGCTTCGCTGACCGCTTCGGCAACCGAATCTTCAAAAAAATAGCCGTCGCAGCAGGTGGTGGTTCCGGAAAGCAGCATCTCCGCGCATGACAGCAGGGTTCCCCATTTCACGGTTTCAGGGTTTATGTGCTGCTGCTCTGCCGGAAAAATATGGTTGTTAAGCCATTGGTCAAGGGGCAGGTCGTCGGCAAGCCCCCGAAAAAGGCTCATGGGCAGATGCGTGTGGGTATTGACCAGGCCGGGCATGACCAGGCCGCCCTCCGCATCGATGTGCCGAGCGGCTGAGGCTGCGGTGCCGCCGGGGATATCCGATGCCGGCCCCGCGTATTCAATCCTGCCGTTTAAAATGCCCACCGCCCCGTTTTCAACAATCTCAAAGCCGGCGTTGACGGTGATGATGATCCCATTGGTGATCAGCGTATCAAAATGCATCACAAAAATCCGTGGTTTCCCGCTGCCGATACAATACCCTATACCGCTTCCAGGGCCTGGGTAAGGTCTGCCAGGATGTCGTCGATATGCTCGATGCCGATTGACAGGCGCACCATGTCCGGCTCGATCCCCGCTTCATGCTGCTGCTTCTCCGTGAGCTGGGAGTGGGTAGTGCTGGCGGGGTGCAGCGCAAGACTTTTGGCGTCACCGACATTGGCCAGAATGGAAAACAGCCCCAGGTTGTCGATGAACGTCCGGCCTGCGTCCCTGTCTCCCCTGATGCCGAATACCACCATGGCGCCGAAACCGTTTTTCATGTACCGGGCGGCGGTGAGGTGCGCCGGGTCGTCCGGCAGGCCCGGATAGCGGACCCATTTCACGTCAGGATGGTTTTTCAGGAATTGTGCCACCTTCATGGCATTTTCACTGTGCCGGGCCATGCGCAGCGGGAGGGTTTCCAGCCCCTGCAGAAACAGCCAGGCATTGTCCGGTGAAATGCAGGCCCCGAGGTTCCTGAGCGGGATCAGCCGCATCCGCACGGCAAATGCAACCGGGTTCAGATCACCAAGATCATGGGCAAACCGGAGGTTGAAATAGCTCGGCTCCGGTTTATTGTAGAGATCAAACTTGGGGTCGGTCCAGTCAAACGTACCGGCATCCACCACTACCCCGCCGATGCCCGTGCCATGCCCGCCGATCCACTTGGTTGCGGAATTGACCACGATATCGGCGCCATAATCGATGGCACGGACCAGGTAAGGCGTTGTAAAGGTTGCGTCCACGATGAACGGCAGGCGATGGCTTGCGGCCACTTCCGAAACCGCCGAAAGATCCGTGACTTCCAGCGATGGGTTGCCGATGGTTTCGGCAAAAATCGCGCGGGTCTTCTCCGTGATTGCCGCAGCGAAATTCTTCGGGTCGCGCGGATCCACAAGGGTCACGGAAATGCCGAACTGGGGCAGGATGTCGTTGAACATGGTATAGGTGCCGCCGTACAGGTTCTCAGACGATACCACGTGATCCCCTGCCTTGCAGATATTGA
>SLGU01000270.1 GCA_007136525.1 Desulfobacteraceae bacterium
ATCATTTTGAGCCGGCTGCCTGACGGCTGCGACAAAAAGCCCAATATCTGCGTTGCGCGCAGCGCAGATATTGGGCTATTAAAGAACCTGCTGGAACTTTCGAAATCGAAATCGAAATCGGTTTCGCAATCGAAAGAAAAAAAATGAACGGGCAGGGATGATCGTGTGCAGAATGATGGTCTATGGAAATGATGGTCTATGGATTTGAGGATTTGAAAAAACCGATTTCGATCCCGATTTCGATTTCGATTTCGATAAAACCATAAAAAAATCGTTTTCAGACGGATTTGTAATCACGCCATGGGTGACAAGATCCAGGCGCGAGCAATTTTTGAAGAATTGAGCGTACTTATCCGTACGTGAGATTCTTCAAAAATTGCTCGCAACGCCGATATTGAGCTTTTTACGAAGCCGTCAGATTTTTACCAGTTCATAATCCCTTGACCCCAGGCCGATCTCTTCCGCGTATGCCAGCTGGTACGCCCAGTCCACATTGGGGTATATTGCCCTGAACTTGTCTGCTCCGGCGGCCATGCCGTCTTCGGAATGGCTGGCCATGCATGAGCCGGGAAGCGCCGGTTCCGCGTTGACCAGGTCCACGCTGGCCTGGTCGATGGCGACCGGGTCGGTTGAGGCCACCACCCCGATATCCCGAACAATGGGTGCGTCGTTAAAAGGCACGCAGTCGCACGCCGGGGATACGTGGTTGATGAAATTGATGTAAAGGGCTTTTCCGGGCTTGTTCTGGAGGACGCCGGCGCAATATTCCACCATGCTTTCCAGGAAGACGGGGATGTCCAGATTCCACTGGATCTGAATGGCATTGTTTTCACAGATCAGGATGCATTCACCGCAACCGATGCATTTTTCAGGATGGATAAAGGCTTTTTCATCGATCATTTCAATGGCCTGCTGAACGCAATGGTCGGCGCACAGCTCGCACCCGATGCATTTTTTTTCTTTGACCTTGGGTGAAACGCCTGAATGCTGTTCGAGCTTCCCCCGGCGGGATGCCGATCCCATACCAACGTTTTTGATGGCGCCCCCGAAACCTGAGAGCTCATGCCCCTTGAAATGGGCAATGGAGATGAGTGAATCGGCCCGGATAATTTCAGAGCCGATATAGACCTGTTTAAACCGTTTCCCTTTGATTTCAACGGCGGTTTCCGTGCGTCCCCGCAATCCGTCTGCAATTATCAGGGGCGCATCCACCACGGCAAAGTCAAAACCATTCGTAATCGCGGTTACCAGGTGAAGCGGCGCGTCTCCCCGTGTGCCGGCGTAAAGGGTGTTGGCATCGGTCAAAAAGGGAAAGCCGCCGGCTTCCTTGATGGACTTGACCGCCTGGCGGATGAAAACCGGCCGGATGAACGCCGTGTTTCCCGCTTCACCGAAATGCAGTTTGACGGCCACGAGATCCCGTTTGTCGATGCATCGGTCTATTCCGGCCTGCTTGAAAAGCCGATCGAATTTTTTCAGGAAATTTTCCTTGTAGCTGGCGCGGAAATCGATAAAATAGACTTGGCTTTTCATAAAACCCCCTTGGTTTAAGCCTGTTTCCATATCCGCGGGAAAACGGACGGAAACCGTCCGCAGCCGCGTTTTCGAAAAAGCTTGAAAAGCCTTTTCCGTTGCAATAATCAATGTATTTTGTACCACCTGCAACCAAATAAGAAAACCGTAAAATGCCCTTATGATGTTTGACAGACGCCTGATTCAATATTTCGACTGGTCGTTGCTGCTGCTGACCCTGGTGATTGCCGGTATCGGTGTCGGGCTTATTTACAGCAGCGTTAACAGTGCTGAAGCCGTATCCGCTTCGAGAATATACCTGAGGCAGTTGAGCTGGCTGGGTATCGGCCTGGGCGTCATGGTCGCCGTTTTTCTTTTTTCATATAAAAAACTGGACCGATGGGCCTTCGCCGTTTACGTGCTTTGCGTGGCCATGCTCATTTCTGTTCTGTTTTTCGGCAAAACCGTCGGCGGCGCCACCCGCTGGCTCGATTTGGGTTTTTTCCTTCTTCAGCCCTCTGAACCGGCCAAAATCGGCATTATCCTCGTTCTTGCGCATTATTTTGCCAAGAACGTCAAGCCCTGGGGTATGGGCATCAGGGAACTGATCGTGCCGCTGCTGCTGTCTTTGATCCCGTTCGGGCTTGTTCTGATGCAACCGGATTTGGGCACCGCGCTCCTTATCCTGTTGATTGCTGGCACCATGGCCGTATTCGGGAAAATCGAACGCAAAACATTTTTCGTGCTGCTTGCCGCCGTTCTGGTCCTCGGCCCCATGGGCTGGTTTTTTATCGAGGATTACCAGCGCATGCGAATTTTGATGCTGTTTTCACCGGAAAGCGACCCCATGGGCGCGGGATATCATATTCTGCAGTCAAAAATTGCGGTTGGCTCCGGCATGCTGCACGGGAAAGGATACATGGAAGGAACCCAGAACATCCTGTCGTTTCTCCCGGAGCAGCACACGGACTTCATTTTTTCGGTACTGGCTGAAGAATGGGGTTTTGTCGGATCGGCAGGCCTGCTGTTTCTTTTCGTGCTGCTGATTGCCTTCGGGCTGAGTATTGCCTACGGATGCAGGGATGATTTCGGCACCCTTCTCGCCTTTGGTATAACCGCCATGATTTTCTGGCAGACGGTCATCAATATCGGTATGGTCATCGGCCTTATGCCGGTCGTCGGCATGCCCCTTCCCCTTGTGAGCTATGGTGGATCATCCATCGTCACCACCCTGCTTGGCATTGGCATACTACTCAACATCAGCATGCGTCGTTTCGTAAAGGACTGACAGCCGTGAATCTTTATACGCTGCGAATTTCTCCAAATGTTGCGAAATCAAGGGAATAAGGATATTTATGGTCATTGTAAAAATTGCACGCAACGCAGATAATCGGACTTTTTACGAAGCCGTCAAAAAATATTTTGACAAATCATCGCAATTGGTGCTATGGACTTTTGCTTAAATCAAAAATTTATGAAATCATCTAAAAATATTATTGCGACAGTGATGCGGAGGGTGACAGAATGATAAAACTCGATGGGTCGATTATCATCCAGATGATCAATTTCCTTATTTTAGTCTGGGCCTTGAATTACGTAGCGTACCGCCCCATCCGTGGTATTCTCGCTAAACGCAAGGAAAAGGTGCAAGGGCTGGAGAGCGGCATCAGCCGGTTTGAAAGCGATTCCCGCAAAAAAGCATCAGCCTTTGAGGCCGGGATCAAGGAGGCCAGGGAAAAAGGCATTAAAATGAAGGACGCCATGGCTGAAAAAGCCCGGCAGGAAGAACAGGCGATGCTTGAGCGGATCAATGAACAGGCACGGAAGGATCTCGAGGATATCAGGGCCAGGGTTTCCCGGGAAACAGAGGACGTCAGAGTATCACTACAGTCCCAGATTGAGTTTTATGCCAATGAAATCAGTAAAAAAATGATAGGGAGGGCCGTATAAATGAAAATCCAGGTGATGATCCGTACCGGCCTTACCCTTATCGTTTTTGCATCCTTTTTTCTTTTTGCACTGGTGGCCCCCGCTTATGCCGCTGATGAGTGGCAGGCGACCGATACCTACCGCATTATCAATTTTACCGCCCTTGTTTTGATTCTTTTTTTCATTCTACGAAAGCCCGTTGCCAACTTCTTCACGGATCGGATTCGATCCATCCGGGAGCAGCTCAAGGACCTCGAAGCGCAGAAGCAGGAAGCCGAAAAGAAACTGGCCGAGTACAATGAAAAGCTTTCCGCCCTGGATGCGGAAGCGGAAAAGATTATCAGCCAGTACCAGCGGCAAGGCGAGGATGCACGCGAAAACATCATGAGACAGGCTGAAGCCGCAGCCGCCAAGATGGAGGAGCAGGCGCGCAAAACCATTGCCCATGAATTTGCGCAGGCAAAGCTGAAGCTGGAAACGGAGCTGTTTGACAGTGCCGTTGAAAAGGCCGAAGAACGCATGAAAAGCCTTATTACCGATGAAGACCATGACCGACTTGTTAAAGAATATCTAGATAAGGTGGTGACAAAGTGAGAAGTTCAGTAATTGCCAGAAGATATGCCAAGGCCTTGATGCTGATCGGAAAAGAAGACGGCCAGACGGAGCGCTACAGGGAGGAGCTGGATGGTGTGATTGCGCTGCTCAACGACAACCCGGATTTTGAGCAGACCATCAACAACCCCCTATTTGATTCTGCCAAGCGGAAAAAGCTCTTTTTGACGGTGCTTAATTCCCTTGAAGTGTCACAGGTCATGAAAGCCTACCTGAATTTGATATTTTCAAAGCAGCGCTTCAACCAGATCAAGGCCATCAGCGAATATTACAACAAGCTTGCTGACGAGTTGCAGGGAATCGTTCGGGCTGATCTCGTTTCCGCAACCGAGCTCTCATCGGACACCTACGACCAGATTCGCCAGGCGCTTGCCAAGATGACCGGGAAAGAAGTCGTAATCGAGACACGACAGGACCCGGACATCATCGGCGGTATCGTTACAAAGATCGGGGATCTTGTGTTGGATGGCAGTATCAAAACACAATTAAAAAATATGCGTGAATCTTTAAAAAGGGGTGAGAGTGTATAATGGAAATAAAAGCCGAAGAAATCAG
>SLGU01000006.1 GCA_007136525.1 Desulfobacteraceae bacterium
AAGAAACGACATCCAGAACGCTCAGGACCTCTTTCAAGGGATCTTCAACACCGGCTGCTTCAAAGGCCTGCATTATTTTATAAAAACCTTCATACATAAATTGATCTCCCGGTATCAAGCGATCTCAATCAAGACTGCTCCAAAGCGGTTTTCATGATTTTTCCGCTTGCATTTTTGGGCAGCGATTCACGAAACTCCATCAACTGCGGGATCATGTAATCCTCCAGGTTTGCCCGGCAATGCCTGAGGATATCACGCTGGGTCAGGGTTGAACCCTGTCGCAGGACCACGTACGCCTTGATGGCCTGCCCCAATAGGGGGTCAACGATGCCAACAACAGCCGCCTCGGTGACATCGGGCAGATCATAGAGGATGGACTCGATTTCTTTTGGCGGGACTTTTTCCCCCCGGCTCTTGATTATATCGTCCTTGCGCCCGACAAAATAAAAAAACCCCTCCTCATCCATGCGAAAAAGATCGTCGCTGTAACAGACCTTCCCGGCCCCGTCAGGCCCGGGACGATAACGCTTAGCCGTGGCTTCCGGGTTTTCCCAGTAACCGCGCATGACATGGGGGCCGCGGATCACCAGTTCCCCGATCTGGTTTGCCCCCAGGCGGCTGCCGGATTCGTCCTCGAGCCAGACCTCTGTCCCGGGGATTGCAATCCCAACAGAACCCGGGCGCGTGTCCAGCTGGTCCGGCGGGAGGTACAGGGTTCTTTTGGTCTCTGTCAGGCCGTACATGGAATACAGTGTGACCCCGGGGAATTTCTCACGGATTTCACGGATATGCCCCGGCGGCAGGGCGGCTGCCGTATTGCTGATATACCGCAGGTTCGAGAGGTCATAGGGGGCCAGGTCCATTTTCAGGAGTATGACAAAAATGGTCGGCACGCCGGGAAAACCCGTGACCTTTTCAGCAGCCATCAGCTGGAATGTTTTTGCCGGGAAAGTAAAGGATCTTTCAAGCACCAGGGTGCCCCCGAATTTGAAAACCATGAGCAACTGGTAAAGGCCGTAGTCAAATGAGAGCGGAAGCACGTTGATGACAATATCATCAGCCCTGTTTTCAAGATACGTGATGATGGAGGATGCGGCAAAAACGACGTTGTCATGCCCGGACATGACGCCCTTGGGGTCGCCGGTGCTGCCGGAGGTGTAAATCAGGCAGGCCAGGTCCTGGTCCGTGAGGTTGTTGGGGGGCCGGCCGGGATCATGCGACGCTTGAATGGCATTGAAATAAAGCGGGTCAAACCCCGGTTTGCCCGATTCCGGCGGTCCGGCAGGCGGATCACCGGTCAGAATCGGCACTATCCGGGCGCTTGCGGCGCTGACAATATTTTCAGCGGTTTGCCGCTGGTTTGCCGGAAAAACAACGGCTGAGGCGCGGCAGTTTCGAACCAGAAACCGCAGTTTGTCGGCCTTGGTGGTGGCATTGACGGCAACGAAAACAGCTTCCGCCTTGAGGGCGGCAAATATCGACACCACCAGCTCGATACTGTTGGGCAGGCTCATGAGAACCCTGTCACCGCGCTTGATACCGCCGGCACGAAGCGCATTGGCCATTTTATTGGCCATGGCATCGATTTCGCCATAGGTCAGGCGTTTTCCATCACAAACGAGCGCGACCTTGTCCGGTGTTCTGCCTGCGCTCTGCTCCAGAAAATCATTCACCAGGTAAGCGCTGTTTTGAATGGCCGTCATTAATTGGCCGTCGCCTCTACCCCAGTTTTCTGGGCCAGAAATGAAACGATGCGGTTTATGGAGTCCAGGTTTTCAGGAACAAGCTCAACGTCCGCAACCTCGATATTGAAGGTTTCGTCAAGAAAAATCACCAACTCAAGGACTCCGGTTGAATCGATAATGCCGTTTTCCAGAAAGGAGGCGTCGTTGTCCAGGCCCTGGTCATCGCCAAAAAGAAAATTCTCCACGATAAAATCTCTTACCTTTTCCCGCATTGCATCCATGAAAAACCCTTCCGAAAAATAGTTAACAACCGGCTTCCGGTATGTCGGCCACCAGCTGCGCCTTTAGATGAAGATACCGCGTGGTCGACCTCTTGTTGTCAATGTCTTTGAAAACGGCATCCACCTGCGCCCTTGTCAGGCCGGCCGCCGCGGCAACACGGTCGGGGTCAATGCCGTTGTTTTTCCCGTACAGGCAGAGGTCCATCTGGTCATACGGGAGGGAAAAATAGAATTCATCCTGCCCCTGGCTCAGGGAATAGGTATCGGTGGTCGGCGGCCTGCTGCGAATCTCTTCAGGCACGCCTAAATAGTCAGCCATCTGGTACACTTGGGTTTTGTACAAGTGGGCGATGGGCTTGATATCGGCGGCGCCGTCGCCCTGTTTCACAAAAAAGCCCTGGTCATATTCAAGCCGGTTGGGTGTACCGGCAACAGCATAATGAAGACGGTCCGCATGGTAGTACTCGAGCATTTTCCGGGTGCGCTGCTTGAAGCTGGTTGCCGCCAGGATCTCCAGGTATGCCTTCAGGGGAAGGCGATTCTTGACCATGTCGCCATCCGGCGACATGGCAACGATGGAAAACAGGCTGAAGCCCCTGTTTTCTAAAATATCCGAATTGACCAGCTTGGATTTCCAGCCATCGCCGTACGCCGGGATAACCGACTGCACAGCCGCGTCGTAGCGTCGATAAAAACCGAGGGCTTCCAGAATGCCTGAAATATCTTCGTGGGCGGTTACAATGCCGTAATGGCCAGCCACAAGGCTGCTGAGCGAAAGCGTATCCGGGTCTGAATGGCGCTCCGGCATTTCCAGCCCGAAAACCCGGGTCTTGCCGATGGCCCGAACCGCCAGGGCAGCTGTAACGCTGCTGTCGATGCCGCCGGAAAGGCCTATAACGAGCCCCCGGCGCTTGAGCTGATGCCGCATGATGGCCCGTATGGCCTCTCCAATGCGGTCCGCTTCCTTTTCCGGGTTAAGAAGCAGTGTGTCTTTGCTGAAATTATCCATTGTTTTTCCCGGCTCTTTTAAACAGACGGCTCCGGCAGGTATACCGCTTGCATAGCCTAATGAGTAGTAGCAAGGTTGCCGTCTGAATTTCTGATAATCATTTTATCCGGCTTTGCCGGCAAAATCTGCTGCCGGGGGAAACCCTCGACAAACTGCTCGTAGATTACCTGGGTGGAAACAATTCCGGCAACAGCCATATTGTTTACTTCACTGGCAGGCCCACGGCCCTGTTTAATATGTTTTTCAAAAAAATGCCTTACCTTTTTGCCGTCAAAGAGATTTGCGCGCTCAAGCGTTTCCATGTCCACCAGGTCATCCATTGACATGCCGGCATGAAAAAAAGCCTGCCCGATGGGCGCCCGGTAGGGCTGTTTGGGCCGTTTGACAACCGCCGCCGGGAGCTTTTCCCTGAAAGCCTTTTTAAGCAGGTATTTTTCGTTCAGCCCGTTTATCTTCCACAAAGGCGGAAGCGTGGCTGCAAACTCGATTACCCGGTGATCGAGAAAAGGCACCCGGAGCTCGACGGAATTGGCCATTGCCACCCTGTCACCCTGGGAAGAAAGCAGGTAATTGGACATGAAAATGGACATCTCCAGCCACTGGGCACGGGAAAAAAGCTCCCGACCGCTGAAATCCGGAGGCAGGTGCGCCTGCAGATCATCCATGGGCCTGCGCCCTTCCAGGGACGCCCGCAGCGCTGGTGAAAAAAAGGTAGTGCACTTTTCCGTGTTGCCCCAACGCTTGCGGTGAGACATAAGGGGGTCTTGCAAATCGTCGCTGTTAACGGCAAAAAACTTCCTGAGGAATGCCCGGCTTCTGGAGGGGTTGTCAAAAACATATGGGTAGAGCCGCTCCAGCAGAAGGGGCCGGTATTTCGAGTCGGGCACCCGGCCCCAGAAGGCCCTGACCTTGGCCTCCTTGTAGATGTTGTAACCTCCGAAAACTTCGTCCGCACCCTCCCCGGTCAGCACCACCTTGAACTGGTTGTCCCGGACAAGGCGTGAAAGGATGAACAACGGCACCGGGCTTGTTCTCAAAAGGGGTTTTTCACAGTGCCAGAGCACCTTGCTGAACGCGTCTTTCACCTGCCTGCTGGCAATGTTCACCTGACGGTGGTCGGTTGCCAGCCAGTCAATCATCTCAGACTGGTATGAACCCTCGTCAAAGGCCTTTTCAGCAAAGCCCATGGAGAACGTGGTCAGGCGGTTATTGAATTTCCCGGCAATAATGGAGGTGATGATGGATGAATCGAGACCCCCGGAAAGATAGGCGCCTACCGGCACATCGGCCCTCAGGCGCAGCCGCACCGCATCTTCGAGCAAGTACCTGATCTCTTCGGCAGCGTCTTCCCGGGTACCTGCCCATGCGCTTTCCGGCGCGTAATGGGGCAGGCGCCAATAGGGTTTCTGAGCGCCCGCATCATTGTCTTTTACTACCATGTAATGACCGGGACGCATTTCAAAAACATTTTCAAAAACCGTCCGTGCCCCGATGGTGGTCCAGCAGGTGAAAATTTGCTGCAGAGAAACGGGGTCCAGGGCCCGGGGAACCGAAGGGTCGACAAACAATGCCTTTATTTCGGATGCAAACAGGAAACGGCCGTTTTGAAAGGTATAGTAGAGCGGGCAG
>SLGU01000054.1 GCA_007136525.1 Desulfobacteraceae bacterium
GAAAAGCTCGAAATAAAGAGCGTATTTCTGAATCCGCTGACGCCGGCAGATGTTAAGAAATACATCAACCTGATTTTCCCGGGGATCGCGCTTCCGGAAGGGCTTGCACAAGAAATAGCTAGAATTACAGATGGTTATCCACTGTTTCTCGTTGCCATCATCATCAAAATGATTGAAGACCGCAAAATTTTGCAATCCGAAAACCGCTGGACCGTTGCAGAACTTGAAAACGGTTACTTTCCGGGATCTTTTGAACATATCATCCGGGAAAAACTGGACAACCTGGACAGCCGGAACAAAGCATTCATTGACCGTGTATCCGCTTTCGGGGAATCGGCATCGCTGAGCATGCTTGAAGGTTTCACAAAACAGGAGTCCTACCAGGTTTATGAAATCATTAAAGAAGCCGTCGATCACGGGCTTATGCGCCATGAATTCATTGAAAACGACGAAAACATACGCTTTACCAATAAATTTGTGCGGGAACTGATCTATGAAAGAATCGGGGAGGAAGAAAGAAAAAAACTTCATGAAGAAATCGGTTTGTATCATGAAAAGCTCTATTTCCAGGACGTCCTCCCCTCCGCCGCCCCCCTTGTCCACCATTTCAAACAGTCCGGAAACCATGAAAAAACGAATACATATGAAGAATTGATGGCCCGGTACAACACAGCGGTCTATAAAGAAAAAACAGATGCGGAGGAAGATGGTGCAGATGAGGAAGAAGCCGGTAGAGAGTATGAGGTCGTCGGGAAACCACTTTCTGCAAAAGGGCTTCAAATCATCCCCGAAATGCTTCACGCGCTTGTTGTTTCCATACGAAATTTCCGGCTTTACCCTGAAAAAAGCAAATCCGTCACAAGCATGACCGGACGGCTCATGTACCTTGTGCAGGAAATACTCAAGACAGACGATTGCTTCAGTGTAATAGTCGAAAAAAATCTGCTGCTTGTGAATTCGCATCCGGCAGACAGCGCATCCATGCCGGCAGTGACGGCAAAAATAATTGAGATTTTCAACAGGCTCGAACTCAAAAGCCTTACCATAAAAAGGGGTATTACTAAAAAAGAGCTGATCGCCGTTGTCCGGCATATCAGCAGCATCGGCAGCAAAGCGGTTACCCCGAAATTCTGGAAACGGTTTTCAAAGGACAACGCCCTTGTTCATATTGTGCCGGTTCAGGTAAGGTATGCGAAGGTCGGTCCGGGGCATCGATTAACCGATCCCATCACCGGGGGAATGACCATTGACAATATCGAACCGATTGACATCTTCTCCGGCCACCCGTTCAAAGCGGAAGAAATAACAGCCATTCAGCTGATTGTCGGCGCCCTGCTGTCGGCTTTCAATAAAATCAAGCTTTACCCGTCCCAAGGCCATGTCGCCACAAAAGCGGTCTTCCAGGTCGTGACCCGGCTGCATGCATTTCTGGAAACATGGCCGATCTTCTCGATTTCCCGAATTGATGACAGGCTCCTTGTTAACGGCATAAAAATCGATACCCAGGCGTTTGAAATCCCTGCGGACGGGCTGCTGAAATTGCTCAGGGGAACCGGCCTCAACAGCATTTCCTTTACACGCGGGGTCAGCGGAAATGAAATTGTCGAATTTATCAAGGCGGCATGCCGCATGCCGGCGGACGCTGAAGATCCGGATTTCTGGCAGAAGCTGGCCGCCCGGAAACAAATCAACGGCATTCTTTTCAACCAGAATATCTACGATATCATTCCGGCAAAAGAAGATGAGGCAAGCGCCCCGGCAGAAGAAGACCGGTCAGGCCCTGCAAGGGAAGATGCCATCGACAAATTTCACCTCGACGATTTGCCTGCCAGGGCCAGGGAGCTGTACCTCAAAGGCGATATCAGGCGCCTGGAAACGGTTTTACTCAAAGTACTCGATATGTATCTTGCCTCCGATACCGGCTACCGGCTCCGGGTCACCGCTATTTTCCACAAGCTCCTTTTTCCCAAAGACTGGCGCCCTAACGCCGATTACATCAAGCTGGTTTTAAAACATGCGGTAACGTTGCTGGAAATCGAAGAAGCGGCCGGGCCCCAAAAAAAATGGCTGAACCTGGCCCATGAATGCATCACAACACTGATACGCCTTGGGGAATACACGCTTGCAGCATGGATATATACCCGCGCAGAAGCCCGCTTTGCGGCATTGCAACCGGAAAGCGGGGGCAATGCCGGCATCCCCGCAGACTCCGAAGATATCGTCATACTCGGCAAACCCCTTCCCCCGGGGACAACAGAAGCAATTAACGAGGACCTGCAGTCGGAAGACCGCCACCGGCAGCAGGAAGCGATCCAGCTGCTGAGCAGCATGGGGGACCGCATGACACCTTTCCTGGTTGATGTTGTTTTAGAATCGTCATCGCTTCGCATACGGCGACTGGCTGCGGAATTGATCAGCAGGCATGGCAGGCCTGGAGCGGAAAGGCTCAAAAAGGCCCTTGTCAATGCGTGGCGGCCCGAGCAGAAATCCCGGATTATTGATGTCATCGATATTGTAACGACCGACCTGGCCGATGAAATGGCAAATATTTTTTCAGATCCCGACGACCAAATCCGGCGCAGTGCATTTAAACTTGTCGAGCGCCTGAACACTCCCGAAGCCCTGTCCGTGACGGACAATGCCGCCAGAAGTGATGACGCGCGCCTGGCCCTGCCGGCCATCCATACATTGGTCAAGCTGAAACCGGACTTTCTTGCCCGCACCCTCACAGCCATACTGAAAGCATCAAACAATAACGAAATCCTCATTGCCTGCTCCCGGGCAATGGGGCAGACCGGAAGTGCGGTTTATATTGAGCCCCTTTCGGAAATCCTGTTTCCCAAGCGCCGCTTTTTCCGCCGGAAAAAATACGACGCACCTGTCCGCGTGGCGGCAGCCTATGCAATGGCGCAGCTTCCATGGGAAAAAGCCGGTTCAATGATGAAACGGTTGAAAAAAGACCCGGACGAAAGAATCCGCCAGGTGGTCAACCGCTACGATTCAGATTAAAATTATCAGGGCTGGGGAAATCCTAAAAATATTATTGACATATATTTGCATTTTCTGATAAAATAAAGATTTTATAAACAATCCAAATATCATCTGGAGGGCTCGAATGTCGCTTTCAGACAACAGATCGGCGCTTGACCGTAAAGGAAAACGCAACTTCGGAAAGCTTTTCCCCGCCATCGTTTTTCTTGCCGCTGCCGCCATGCTGTTCGCATTTGCCGCTATCCCGGCTTATGCCGAAAATGAACCGGATCCGGAAGATCTGCATGTGGCCAGTATCGTGCCCGTATTCGTGGAGCGGGGAGAAACCACCTACATGGTAACGCTCAGGGCGCTTGTTACGAACAACGGGAGCACTGAAAACGTATCCATCGATGTAGCCGGAAAAGACGACCAGGGATATGTTCTCCAGAATGTTCGTTTTACGGGCACTGTCGCACCCGGAAAAAGAAGGATGCTCATGGAGCAGTTCCAGATCCGGGGGGACACCTACGAAAAGATAACCACATGGGAGGTCAGGCGATAAGCGTTGTTTCAAAATCCCGGATGGAATAATGAAATTGACGGGGTAATGAAATAGATGGCGGTATGAAATGGCTTTCAGCCAGGCGCCTACTTGACAACCCTCAGATGCCCGGACTGTCTCAACTTTTCCCAGAGCAACCGCAGAATCACCATGGAAGCCCTCGCGGCATCCATGTCCGCTCCTGAAACCCCTGCAAAATTTTTGCAATTGTCGATAAGGGCCTGGTTCCCTGATTCAAGGCTGAACTGCCGTTTCATTAAATCAGAAAAATCCGGCAGGCTTTCTTTTTTTGCGCTGGCAATGCGTATTTTTTCCATTGGAGACAGGTTCTCCATCAAAAAATCCACCGCCTCCTCCACGGTTTGAAAAAACCCGTCATCCTTATCAGATGAACCCGGCGGGGCTGGGAACCCGAGGGCCGCTCCGGGCATCGTATCGGAAATAATATCGATATGAAATACGGTTTCCAGGATGTTGCGGGTCGTTGTGTAAATTTCCTTGTCCTTGCTCTCACGGGGACCGGCCACGTTAAGCACTTCAATGCCATGGGCATCCATCCACTCCTGGATATCAATGGCGGCGTCAAACACGATCAGCCGGGTCATATCCGCATGAAACACCGGCTTCCCGTGCTTTTCAGCCAACGCCTTTGTCAGCAGAGACCCGCCGGTCAACTCGCCGTGGCTGATAATCAGCGTTCCATCGGAATCCATAACGTTTTTCGCCGTCCTGTCCGGGTAGTCTCCGCCGGGCAGTTCCATGACATTGTATCGCAAGGGGATGATCCCGTCTTCGGCCTTGCGCCCTTCGGGAACCCACCCGCCGTGCTCAATGCCGTATTCTATGGCAAAGTCAAGTGCTGCGCGGTCCGCACCCGTCTGAGCGCCGGATATGATTTTTTGAATCGTCATGGTCGGTTCACTCAATCGCTTTTGCTCTGGGTTTTAAAAACAGGTGGTAAAAAAGGTCGCAGTACCGGTTCATTCGGACCATCCCCTTCTCGGACTCGGCAAAGCGCCAGAACCCATACAATTTTGTCAGCCGGATCAGCTTTC